>NZ_DJBB01000066.1:0-9949 GCF_002429865.1 Empedobacter sp. UBA5987 | reverse complement strand
GTAGGTCGTCGCCAGTTTTTATCAAAAGCCTCAAGTGAACAACTTGAGGCTTTTTTGTGTTTATGGATTTCGCTTTAGGCTGAAGGCTGTAAGCTTTACGCTAACTCAAAACTATGTTTTATAAAACAAGAAGCTTCTAGTCAGTTAATAGGAAGCTTGCTTTCATCCAACAAGAAGCTTCTTCTTAATAAAAAGGAAGCTTCCTTTATAACTTACAACTCATAAATCGAAAAGCCCCTATTTCCCTCAAGTGGATATTTTAACTTCTACTTCTATTCCTGTAAGTCTTAAATCTTATGTCTTATAAATTATAACTTATCACTCAAAACTTACAACTTACAACCCGCGTTAGGGATAGTAGTGGAAATCCTTTTGTAGAAATTGGATTTTCCTGTAATCACTTCCAATTTTCTTCTACAAAAGATTGCAACGGATAGCCCGACCGAAGGGAACGCTATAATAATACGCATTTGAATGAAGAATTTTTATATATTTAGGTTTTAAAGTAAACAGGATATGAAACCATTTAATGTGCGTGTATATGCGTTATTGGAACACAAGGGAAAGGTATTGGTGATTCACGAGCCGTTTCAGGGAGAGTTAATTTATAAGTTTCCTGGCGGTGGATTGGAGTTTGGTGAAGGAACAAAAGATTGTATAAGGAGAGAGATAAAAGAGGAATTGAATTTGAAAGTAGAAGTTCATGAACATTTTTATACACAAGATTTTTTTGTGCTGAATGCTTTTGATCCGACAGAACAGGTTTTATTGATTTATTATAAAGCGACAATTACAGAGAAAGCATTGGATAAATTGAAAGTTTTGGATGCAGATATCAACGAATTGTTGTGGTTATCCAAAGAAGAATTGAATGTAGAGAAATTTACGTTAGACGCAGATAAAGTGGTAGTTGATTTGTATAAAAAAGAAAACTTCGAATCTTAAGACTCGAAGTTTATTATTTTTTGATCATCAAAATACTGTATAACGGCGTATTTCATTAACAAGGTTTGTTCATTTGTTTTGAGAGGTGGTAAATCTTCCAACAACTCAAAATGTGGCCAACCATCTGGATCTAATCCATCGAAACGATAAAAACCAAAAGGTTCTAACACGCGACAAACTGCAATGTGTAATAAATTGAGTTTATCATCTTTTTTGAATCGTTTTTTTCCTTGTCCTAATTCTTGAACACCGATCAAAAAAAGAATCGTATCTAAATCTGGTCTTTCACCATCTGTGAAATTTTGCATGAAGAATTCTTCAATCTGTTTCCACTTGTTGGTGTTTGATGATGATTCTTCTGTAAATTTTGATATATCCATTTAGAATTTACGTCCTTTGTGACGCATATGTGGGTTTTGTAATTGCGAATTACTTACGTTGAAACGTTTCATTTGATCATTCATCATTTTGATTTGATCTGTAAACATTCCTTTCGAATCGTTTTTCTTCGCTTCTTTAATGTAACCTTCCGCTTCTTTCTTTTTACCTTTTGACATTGCAGCTCCAGCCAAAGATAAATTAGCCATTGCTCTGTCATGATCAAACGATAAACCGTAGTTTAAGGCTTCTTTCATATATTTTTCTGAAACCGCAACATTGTCCTGCGCTTCAGTGATTCCCATCATGTAGTGGTAATATCCCATTTGCTTAGGAATTACTTCTGATGATGGATTTTTGATCTTTTGTAACCATTTTTTCGCTTTTGCCATATCCTCTTTACGTAAAAACCAGAAAGCTAACAAGATGTTTTCGTTTCTGAAATAGAATAAAATTGGAAATACAGCGACTAATAACGAAACAAATCCCCAACCGTATTCGCGAATGGTAAACAAAAAGATTGCTAAAGCGATTAATACAGCGGCGATTACTAATTTAATGTATTTGTTCATCGATTATAAATATGATTTGATATTATCTGCAATTTCGATCATTTTCTCGGCAGATAATTGAAGTTTTGGATTTGAGAAATTGATATCTTGCATTGTATTTAGAGGAACCAAATGCACATGTACATGTGGTACCTCTAAACCAACAACAGCTACGCCAACGCGTAGACAAGGTATTGCTTTTTCTATAGCTTGTGCAATTTCGTAAGAAAAGTCCATTAAACCTAAATAGGTTTCTTTGTCTAAATCGAAGATTTTATCGACTTCTTTTTTCGGGATAACCAATACATGACCTTCTACCAAAGGAAAAGCGTCCAAAATAGCGATGTACTTATCGTTTTCGGCAATTTTGTATGATGGTATTTCTCCGTTTATAATTTTAGTGAAAATGCTTGCCATATGTTTTTAATTTTTGAAATCTTAGTCCAAAGATATTTCTAAAATTTCAAAATTTAAAGTCATTCCGTTAGGTAATGTAATTTCTGCAACTTCTCCAAGTGATTTTCCTAACAATCCTTTTGCGATTGGAGTATTCACAGAGATACGCATTTTAGCTAAATCAGCTTCAGATTCAGGTACCAAAGTGTACACTAATTCTTGTCCGTTCGCTGTATTTTTTATTTTAACTTTTGATAATATTGATACTTTAGAATGGTCTAATTTAGATTCATCAATTACACGAGCATATGCTACAACTTCTTTCAATTTAGCAATTTGCATCTCTAACATTCCTTGAGCTTCTTTTGCAGCATCGTATTCTGCATTTTCAGATAAATCTCCTTTATCACGCGCATCAGCAATTTGTTGCGAAATTTTTGGACGCTCAAAAGTTTCTAACTGATGAAGCTCTTCACGCAACTTTTCTAATCCCTCTTTCGTTACATATTGTATATTTGCCATAACAACAATGTTTAATTTTTTATTAAATAGATCTTATAAAATAAATAATCCTACACATATGTAATACTATGCGCAGGACTATTTAGTTATTGTACTACAAAGATAATAAAAAAAATACAGCAAATTAAAAATGAAACAATTTATTAAAACGATTCTAAATAAGGTTATTTTGGTTAGTGTTTTTGCTGGCTTATTTCAAGGCTGCAATTCAGATGATGGTACAGTAAGTTGTGTGCCAAATACAATTGTGAATGTATCAATCAATATCAATTTACCATTATATTCTAATCTTAATAATCCAGGAGGATGGGTATATGTTGAAGGAGCAACAGCAGGTTCTAGAGGTTTGATTGTGGTACGTACAGCTTCTGGTTTCAAAGCTTACGATCGCAATGCGCCGCATATTTGTCCTGGTGCAGAAACCACTCTGTATGTAAAGAATGACATCAGTATTGTGTGTGATGCAGATAATTCTGAATGGATTTTATTGACAGGACAACCTACAAAAGTAGCGAATAGAGCGCCAAGAACATACCAAGTGTATGTAAATGCAAATGGAACGCTTACAATAACGAATTAAATTTTTTAACGAAAGTTTTTTTAATTCACTCAAAAAATAATAATCTTTGCAGGCATCGAAATTATACTTCTTTATTATGCATGCATAAATTTTTCGAATTGTTTTTGAATTAAATTATTTTTAAAAAAAGATAATTTCGTTGTAAAGATTACTCAAATCCATTATTTTTGGTAAATCAAAATTTTATCAATTAAAAAATATTAATAATGAGCATTATTTCGCATATCCATGCAAGACAAATTTTAGATTCTCGTGGTAACCCAACTGTAGAAGTAGACGTGTATACAGAATCAGGTGTTTTAGGTCGTGCAGCTGTTCCATCAGGAGCATCTACAGGAGAGTATGAAGCAGTAGAATTACGTGATGGTGGAGACTTGTACTTAGGTAAAGGAGTTTTGAAAGCTATCGAGAATGTAAATGAAGTGATTGCTCCAGAATTAATTGGTTTTTCTGTTTTTGAACAAAATTTAATCGATCAAGTAATGATTGATTTAGATGGAACTGAAAACAAAGCTAAATTGGGTGCTAATGCAATTTTGGGTGTTTCTTTGGCGGTTGCAAAAGCTGCAGCAGAAGAATTAGGTTTACCATTGTTTAGATACATTGGAGGGGTTAATGCAAACACATTACCAGTTCCAATGATGAATATCGTAAATGGAGGTTCTCACTCTGATGCGCCTATTGCGTTCCAAGAATTCATGATTATGCCAGTTCAGGCAGAATCTTTTTCTGACGCTTTACGTAAAGGGACAGAAGTTTTTCATGCATTAAAGAAAATTTTACACGATCGTGGTTTATCTACAGCAGTAGGTGACGAAGGTGGATTTGCACCAACTTTTGATGGTACAGAAGATGCTTTAGATACTGTAATTTCTGCAATAGAAAAAGCAGGTTACAAAGCAGGTGAAGAAATTATGATTGCACTAGATTGTGCATCATCAGAATTCTATCACGATGGAAAATATGACTATACAAAATTCGAAGGAGAGAAAGGAGCTATCCGTACTTCTGCAGAGCAAGCAGCTTATTTAGCAGAATTGACAGAGAAATATCCAATTATTTCGATTGAAGATGGTATGGATGAAAACGATTGGGAAGGTTGGAAAATCTTAACAGATAAAATCGGTAAACGTGTTCAGATTGTTGGAGATGATTTACTGGTAACGAATGTAACTAAATTAGAAAAAGCAATTGATGCTGAAACAGCAAATTCTATCTTAGTAAAATTCAATCAAATTGGTACGTTAACAGAAACGATCAAAGCAGTACAAATGGCACAAAATGCACGTTATACAGCAGTTATGTCTCATCGTTCTGGAGAAACAGAAGATGCTACAATTGCAGATTTAGCTGTTGCTTTGAACACAGGACAAATCAAAACTGGTTCTGCTTCTCGCTCTGATCGTATGGCGAAATACAACCAACTATTACGTATTGAAGAGATTCTTGGAGAAACTGCAATTTTTCCAGGGCTTAAGGCTTTTAAAGTTAAGCGATAAAATAATTTGAGACTGATATTTATCAGTCTCAAATTAATAAAAAAAGTGTAAATTACGCAATAAATAATATAAACTATAAAATGTCAGATAAGGTAATATTAAATTACAACGGAAATGAGTTGGAGCTACCTGTTACAACTGGTACAATGGATGAAAAATCTATTGATATTTCCAAGTTAAGAAGTGCTACTGGATTAATCACAATGGATCCAGGTTACAAAAATACAGGGGCATGCGAATCTAAAATTACTTTTTTAGATGGTGAAGAAGGTAAGTTGATGTACCGTGGATATCCTATTGAACAATTAGCAGAGAAATCTTCTTTCGTAGAAGTAATGTATTTGTTAATCAAAGGAGAATTACCTACACAAGCTGAATTAGATAAATTTATCGCTGATATTAATGAGTATAACTATGTGTCAGAAGATTTAATCAAAATCTTAGATGCATTCCCAAGTTCTGCTCACCCAATGGGAGTATTAACATCTTTAACAGCTGCTTTATCAGCATTCAACCCAAAAGTTGTTGATGTTACTTCTCCAGATGATATGTACAAAGCGGCAGTTACTTTATTAGGTAAATTCCCAGTATTAGCGTCTTGGACACAAAGAAAAATTAAAGGATTACCAGTTAACTACTCTAACGACAAATTATCTTATGTAGAAAACTTTTATCAATTATTATTCAAAAAACCAGGTCAAGAATTAGACTTAGATCCAGTTATTATTGATGCAATTGACAAATTATTAATCTTACACGCAGATCACGAGCAAAACTGTTCTACATCAAGTGTACGTTTAGTAGGTTCTTCTCATGCAGGTTTATTTGCTTCTATCTCTGGAGGTATTTCTGCATTATGGGGACCGTTACACGGAGGTGCTAACCAAGCAGTATTAGAAATGTTAGAAGCAATCAAAAATGATGGTGGAGATGTTGAAAAATACTTAGCTAAAGCAAAAGATAAAAACGATCCATTCCGTTTAATGGGATTTGGACACCGTGTTTATAAAAACTTTGACCCTCGTGCGAAAATCATCAAAGTAGCTGCGGATAACGTTTTAGAGAAATTAGGAATCAATGATCCTATTTTAGATATTGCGAAAAAATTAGAGCAAGCTGCTTTAGAAGACGAGTATTTCAAATCAAGAAACTTATATCCAAACGTAGATTTCTATTCAGGAATTATCTACAAAGCGTTAGATATCCCAACTGAAATGTTTACAGTTATGTTTGCTGTTGGACGTCTACCAGGATGGATTGCACAGTGGATGGAAATGCGCGAAACAAATCAACCAATTGGTCGCCCTCGTCAATTATACACAGGAGCACCATTACGTGATTACGTTGAAATTGAAAACAGATAAGAATTTTCTTATTTATCATATAATCCGAAAATCAAACTTTGATTTTCGGATTTTTTTTAACAATTAATTTTTAGAGATTGTTTGTTTAAAATATGTTAAAACCTTATTTTTAAGTAAATTAAATTTTGTAACCATGAAATTTGAGAAAATACATAATAAAGGTCAAGCGCAAATCTTTGAAAACAAATACCTCGAAATGTTGACAAAAGGTCATCCCGCAGTTATTTGGGGAATGTACATTCCTCTACTTTCCTATTGTATTTATTATGGTATTTATAGCTACGACTTATCTACAATAACAGTTATTTCAATTTTTTTTGGTGCGATGCTATTTTGGACCTTGTTCGAATATTTTGCGCATCGTTATCTTTTTCATTGGACAGCCGAACAACCAAGTCTAAAACGAATTGTTTACATTTTTCACGGAAATCATCATCATTATCCACGCGATAAACAACGTTTGTTTATGCCTCCAGTTCCAAGTATTCTTTTGGCGTCAATCATTTTCTTGATTCAATATTTAATTTTAGGGAAATATGCTTTTGCTTTCTTTCCTGGTTTTATGATTGGCTATTTATTGTATGCGTCTATGCATTATTTGATTCACGCTGTTGCGCCGCCTTTCAAGTTTATGAAACCACTTTGGCGCAATCATCATTTGCATCATTATAAAGACGAAGAATTAGGTTTTGGCGTTTCCAATACGTTTTGGGATCGTATTTTCGGAACAATGTTCGACTTAAAGAATGAAAAAGAAGACAAAGAAAAAGTAAAAGAATTGATGTTTGAGAAGAAAAGTTAATTTTTCGTATCTTCCGTCAAATTAATCACACATATAAAAATGAAAAAATATACTTTACTTGCAATTGGATTACTTGCATTCAATCAAGCAAACGCGCAATATTCTAAAGAAAATCAAAAGAAATATGTCGAAGAATTAGCATCTGATGCTATGCAAGGTCGAAAATTTGGAACGCCCGAAAATCGATTGGCTGCTGAATTGATTGCTGAAAAATTCAAACAAAATAAATTAAAACCTTGTGTTGGTGATTCATATTTAATCGAATTTGAATATAAAGGAAAAACAGGACAAAATGTTTGCGGAATCAAAGAAGGTAAATCGTCTGATATTTACGCTGTAGGCGCGCATTTTGATCATGTTGGAACAGATGACAAAGGCGATGATAAAGTTTTTAATGGAGCAGATGATAATGCAAGTGGAACTTCGGCTGTAATGGCTTTGTCTGATTATTTCAAAAACAAAAAAGTTAAGCAAACTATGATGTTTATGGCTTTTGATGCGGAAGAAATTGGATTAATTGGCTCTAAAATGTTGGTAGAAAACACAGATTTTCAGTCTTATTTACCAAATATGAAAGTGATGTTGAATTTAGAAATGATTGGAACTGTTTCTGCTTTCGGCGAAGGAAAAGTATATATGACAGGTAGCGACCGTTCGGATTTGATGAATTTGATGAATAATAATTCTACTAAAACATTCAAAGTTGAAAACGACCCTTATTTGCAGCAACAATTATTTTATCGTTCGGATAATGTAAATTTTGTGAATCATAAAGTGGTATCGCATGCGCTTTCTTCTGTAAACATGGAGAATCAACATCATTATCATCAAAAAAACGATGAAGTTTCGGTGATTAATTTCGAAAATCTGTCAGAGATTACACAAGGAATTGGACATTCTTTATACGAAATGATGAAGAAAAATATTCAACCAAAATATAACAACTAATGGATAAAGCAATTAATATTGTTAGTATTGCGGTTATTGTAATTTTATTGTTAGCGTTTTTATCAGAAAAATTTTTCCCAATAAGAGGTCTTGAATTGTTTTATGAGAAAAAGTTTTATCTCGCAATTATCTATTTAATTTTAAGAGTTTCCAGAATTTCTATTCTTAGAAAATCAAAATAAATTTTTAAATCCGTTCCAATTTCAGAACGGATTTTTTAGTACCTTTTATTTACTTAAAATAAATGTATGGAAGGTTATTTAGAAATTGTTTTGCGCTGTATTTCGGTGTATTTTTTTATGTTAATTGCACTTAGAATTTTTGGTAAACAGCAATTATCCCAATTAAATACGGCCGATGTAATCTTAATTTTATTAATTAGTAACGCTGTACAAAATGCAATGGTTGGTTCAGATTCGAGTTTGCAAGGAGGATTGATAGCAGCTTTTGTATTGTTTCTTTTAAATTTTATTGTCAAAAGAATAATGTTGAAAAATAAATTTTTAGGAAACTTAATTGAACAAAAATCTGAAATTTTAATCCATAATGGAAAAGCTGATTTTACAATGTTGAGCAAATTGAGAATTAATTCGGAAGAATTGAACGAAGCAATGCGCGAACATGGTGTAGAACATATTAAAGATGTGAAATTGGCGATGATGGAGATTGATGGAAATATCTCAATAGTGACAACGGATAAAAATCAATTTAAGGAAACGCATTATAAACGCAAGCATAATCACAAAAATTTGCAAGGAACTAATTAACAGAATATGGAAAATAATTTAGTAAACGGGATTATCAAACAATTCCAGTATTATAAACATTTGGGTGAAAAAACATTTTCGTAATTAACGGATGAAGAATTGTTTTGGTAATACAATGAAAACTCAAATAGCATTGCGATTATCGTGAATCATCTTTCAGGAAATATGTTGTCGCGTTGGACTGATTTTTTGACAACAGATGGTGAAAAAGAGTGGCGAAATCGTGATGAAGAATTTGAAGATACAATCAAAACTAAAGAACAACTTTTAGATAAATGGGAGAAAGGTTGGAAGTATTTGTTTGATGCTTTAGCACAAATCAAAACCGACGAAGATTTACAGCAAATTATTTATATCCGAAATGAAGGACATACAATAATAGAAGCGATTAATCGTCAATTGGCGCATTATCCGTATCATGTTGGTCAAATTGTTTTTATAGGAAAATTAATAAAGGACAATGAATGGAATTCACTTTCGATTCCGAAGAATAAATCAGCAGATTATAATCAAACAAAATTTTCTTCTGATAAAAAAACTCAACATTTTACAGCTGAGTTTTTGAAAGATAAAAATTAAGTTATTTTATTTAAAAATTATTGTACTGTCATCATCTAATTTTTTATTTGAAATAGTAAAGTAATCCATTTGTTTAAAATCTAAATCTTGGATATTAATTGTATTATTTAACGTTATTTTTTTGTTAGTTAATCTATATAAATCATAAGCAAGAGGGAACTCTGCCCATTCTTTTGTGTATTGATAACCGTCAATTATTTTATTCGTTTTTTTATCAATTTTTAATATTTATAAATCATGGAAGATTTTTATTTCTCCTGTGTACGAAAGACCATCGTATGTTTTAATGAAATTGTAAACAGCATACTCACCTTTTGTAGGAGTAAAAATATCTTCTATAGTAGTAAATTTTTCATCATAGTTTTTACAATCTAAAAATTGAATAAAACATTCAAATAAATCGTAATTAATATTAGAATAATCAGATTTAGTTATTAAAACATAATTGTTTTTTGTTTGAGAAAATCCTATTGATGATAGAATGATAAGTATAAAACCTAAAATATATTTTGATTTATTCATTTAAAATATTTAATAATAAAAGCTCCTTTTGGAGCTTTTAGTTTATGCTTGACTTTCGTCTTTTTGTAATAATAATACCGGTAGTGCATTTGTATT
>NZ_DJBB01000062.1:0-36190 GCF_002429865.1 Empedobacter sp. UBA5987 | reverse complement strand
ACATTATATTGCTTTTACTGTTATACTTATCAAAAAAATGAAAGTTTAAACAACTTTAATAAATTAATTGAATGGTGCGATAAAGACTATGATTATGTTGGAGCACCATGGATAGGAAGTGAACGTAATTTTATTAATTTAAGTTTTGAAAAAATAAATGGATTTATTCGAAAAATAAAAGGTAAGAATCCAAAGAATATGGAGCGTCTTTTTAAAGTTGGAAATGGAGGATTTTCGCTGAGAAAAGTAGATAGATTTATTCAAATTTCTGAAGAACAATCGAATCAAATAAATTTATTTTTAAAAGAAAAGCCAGACTCTGATTATCATGTAGAAGATGTTTTTTGGTCATTATATGTTCCAAAAATATACAAGGATTATAAAATTCCTGAATGGCAGGAAGCATTAGATTTTTGTATGGATCGTAAGCCAGAAGTAGCATTAAAATTGAATAATAATGTTTTGCCAATGGCTTGTCATCGATTTAATCAACCCAAACAGTATAAATTTTGGAGAAAATATATTAAATAATTCTCATTTCAACTTTCCTACAATACCTTTGCACTCAAATTTATAAAACAAAGAAAATGTCAGATATAAACGAAATTGTAGCCAAACTAAAACAAGGAGAAACAATGCTTTATCCAACTGATACAATTCTTGGACTGGGTTGTGATGCGAAGAATGAGGCCGCAATTGAAAAAATTTATCAGATAAAAAATCGTCCTTCGTCAAAATCGTTGATTATTTTAGTTGATTCTCCACGTATGTTACAAAATATTGTTGAGGTTCCAGAATTAGCTTGGGATTTGATTGATTTGAACGAAAAACCTCTTACAATTATTTATGATAATCCCAAAGGTTTACCGCAATCGTTAGTCGCAGAAGATAATACAATTGCTATTCGATTAACAGACGATTTATTTTGTAAGAAGATCATAGGGAAGTTAGGTGGGCCAATTGTATCTACATCGGCTAATTTATCAGGAGAACCTTCTCCAAAAGTGTTTTCGGAAGTTAATCCTACTATTTTAGAGCGTGTTGACTTTTATCCAGACGAGACAAAAACCTTTGTACCTCAGTTCCCTGCATCAACGATAATTAAATTAGGTCTAGATAACGAAGTAAAAGTTATTAGAGAGTAGTTTTTTATTTCAAAACTTATACTTTTGCAGAATGAAAATCTTAGAAGCCGTATCAAATCCAATTTTTAAAAATGTAGCAGAAGTTGCTGATGAAATCAATCAAGAAACTTATGTAGTTGGTGGATT
Organism: Empedobacter sp. UBA5987; assembly: GCF_002429865.1. Classification (NCBI taxonomy): domain Bacteria; kingdom Pseudomonadati; phylum Bacteroidota; class Flavobacteriia; order Flavobacteriales; family Weeksellaceae; genus Empedobacter; species Empedobacter sp. UBA5987. The sequence goes on along the minus strand of NZ_DJBB01000062.1, from coordinate 34,919 downwards.
TGTACGCGATTATTTATTGAATCGTGGTCAGAAAAAAGACATCGATTTTGTAACAGTAGGAAATGGAATTTTATTGGCTAAAGAATTAGCTAATAAATTAGGACATACATCACAAGTTTCAGTTTTTAAACGTTTTGGAACAGCAATGTTCAAATATAAAGACACAGATTTGGAATTTGTAGGTGCACGAAAAGAAAGTTATTCAGAAGATAGTCGAAAACCACATGTAGAAGACGGAACGTTGGAAGATGACCAAAAACGTCGTGATTTTACGATCAATACATTGGCAATTTCGATGAATAAAGAGAATTTTGGTGAATTAATTGATCCTTTTAATGGAGTTGAAGATTTGAATAATAAAATCATCAAAACGCCATTAGAACCGAATGTTACTTATTCTGATGATCCTTTGCGTATGATGCGTGCGATTCGTTTTGCAGCTCAATTGGAGTTTGAAATAGAAAAAAAATCTTTTCAGGCAATAATTGATAATGCTGAACGTATTAATATCGTATCTTTTGAACGCGTAATGGATGAGTTTCAAAAAATTATGATGACGGATAAACCTTCGGTCGGATTATTGTTATTGGAACAATCAGGATTAATGCAACATATTTTACCAGAATTGGTTGCGTTAAAAGGAATCGAAGAGGTTGAAGGTCAAAAACATAAAGATAATTTTTATCATACATTAGAAGTCGTTGATAATATTTCTGTCAACACAGATAATGTTTGGTTGCGCTGGGCGGCGTTGTTGCACGATATTGGAAAAGCTGTAACAAAACGTTTTGATAAAAATGTAGGTTGGACATTTCATTCGCATGAATTTGTTGGATCTAAAATGGTATTAAAATTGTTCAGACGATTAAAACTACCATTAGGACCACAAGTAAAATATGTTCAGAAATTGGTGATGATGAGTTCTCGACCAATTGCAGTTGTAACAGACGATGCTACAGATTCAGCTTTACGCAGATTATTATTTGATGCTGGAGAAGATTTCGACGATTTAATTACGCTTTGTAAAGCTGATATTACAACAAAAAATGAGCGTAAACAGAAACGTTTCAAACAAAATTTTGAAGTTGTAGAACAAAAAATAAAAGATGTTGAAGAACGCGACAGAGTTCGTAATTTTCAACCGCCAATTTCGGGTGAAGAAATCATGAAAATATTTGATATTCAACCAGGAAAAGAAATTGGAATTTTAAAAAATGCCATCAAAGAAGCAATTTTAGAAGGCGAAGTAGAAAATAATTATAATTCTGCATTAGAATTTGTAATTAATATGGGAAAAGATTTAAATTTGGAACCGAAAAATATTTAGAAAGTGATATATAAAATTCGTGTATTCCTTGATGCAAAAGAGGATGTTTTTAGAGACATAGAAATTAAAGAGAAGCAAACATTATTCACATTGTACAAAGGTATTATTAGTGCTTTTAGTTTACAAGGTGAGGAGTTGGCATCATTCTATGAATTAGATGAAGATGGAAACCAAACAAAAGAAATTCCTTTAGAGGATATGTCTGATGATGGAACTGATGAAACAATGGCTGATTTTTATATCAAAGAAGCTTTTGCTAATCAAGGAGATCGTATGGCTTTTGTATATGATTTTATGGAAATGTGGACATTTGTGGCTGAATTAATTTCTGTAGAAGATAAACCAGCTGTTCTTAATTACCCATTAACGGTTTACCGTTTCGGTTCAATGCCTCTTAAAGCGCCTAAAAAAGACATGATGGTTGATTTAGACGACGAAGAAGATATTGATTTTGCAGAAGATGCTGAATTAAATGATTTACAAATCGACGAAGATTTAGACGTAGACGATTTATAAAAACTACAACTAATCAACTTATATATCAAAAAATCTGAATGGTACCATTCAGATTTTTTTTTGTGCTATATATCAACCATTTGATGATTATTTTACTTCCACAACCAACCATTTTTCCGTAACTTGCATCTACTGATAAAAGAAAGAATCTATGAAACAGCTACTGTTTTTATTATTAATTTTAACCAATTCGATGCTTATGGCTCAATCCCCAACGATTGATCAAAAGTGGAAAGAAATTGACCAACAAATGCAAAATGGTCAATTCAAGTCTATCCAACCAAAAATTGATGAACTAAAAGCTTTATCAAAAAAGCAAAATAATCAACAAAGTTATCTGAAAGCTTTATTTTATGAAGCAAAAATAAAAGTCGCAACTTCTGATGAAACAGATGATGTAAACTTCGTTTTTGATTTGTTTAAAAAGGATTTAGATGAAAAATCAATTGTAAATAATGCGATTGTTTATTCATATTTAGCTGAGTTATATCAATTGTATTACAACGAAAATCGTTGGAAAATCAATAGTCGTACAAATGTCGAAAATCAAGCAACAAATGATGTGAGATTTTGGACAGAAGATACTTTTAAGAAAACAATTAATGATTATTTTTCGAAATCAATTCAACCAAAAAATGAATTAATAAATGCAAAATCTCAAGATTATAAAATGATTTTGAATATTGCAAATGATAAGAAAAATGCGCAACAACAATTGGATTTAACGCCAACTTTATATGATGTTTTAGCGAAAAAATATATCAATTATCTGAATGAGAATGATGAAAAAGATAAAGCAAATCAATTGCTTTCTGATTTAGTTGAGATTAATAAACAAAAAAATAACGAAAATGCTGTTTTGTACAATGAATTGATTTTAATTGATTCAAACCGAGGTTCGACTTCGGTTCAAGAAATTATTAAACAAAAAGAATTTTTAGCAACAAAATATCCAAAAGCATGGTATTCGTCTTATGTGTATGCAACTTTAGCGACGGATTATTATGGTTTGCAAGAAGATAAATTGGCGAACGTAAATAAGATTTTTGAACTACAACAAAAAGTTGCGAAGCTTTATCCAAATTCGGAGGAATTAGAGAATATAAATAATTTAGTTTCGAAGATAAAATCGCAAGAATTAAGTGTACAAGCAGAGCGATATATGAACGAAAATCAGAATACACCAATTCAATTAACGCATAAAAATTTGTCGCAAGTTTTTGTGAGAATTTTCGCTTATAATGAAGGTTTTGATGGAAAAGATAAAATACAAGCGTTAAATGTTTACAACGAAAATAGAATTGCAGAAGCGCAAAAATTTCTGAATAGTTTAAAGGTTGTTGATCAATATGCAATTGATGTTAAATCGTTTGAAGATTATCAAAATCATTCGACAATTGTTAAATTAAATCCACTAAAATCTGGTCGTTATATTGTCCTATTTTCGAATAATTCTGAATTCAGAATCAACACAAAAGACGATATTGATTATTTAGATGTAATGGTTTCGAAATATGCGATAAATTCTTTAAATGATAAATTGTCGGTTGTGAATCGTGAAACTGGAAAACCAGAAAGTAATGTTGCGGTTGAGTTTTCTAATTTGACAAATTATAATAAAAAGGAAACAAAAACTTTAACATCGGATAAAGATGGAATAATAACAATTCCTTCGGGCTGGAGAAATCTTCAATATCGTGTGAAAGACGAACATACTATTTATTCAACATATTATTACGATTACGATCGTGATGATGAAGATGATGATTCTTCTGTCAAGATTTTCACAGATCGTGCGATTTATCGTCCTGGACAAACGGTTTATTTCAAAGGAATTTATTATTTATCGAAAGATAAAACTCGAAATATCATTCCAAATTCTAAATTGACGATTGCTTTATATGATGTTAACAATAAAGAGCTTTCTAAAATAGATTTAACAACTAATGAATTTGGATCTGTAAATGGAAGTTTTATTTTGCCAAGTTCTGCTTTAACAGGTAACTTTTCGATCAGAGCTATTAATGAAGACGGTTATTATTCATTCAAAGTGGAAGAATATAAACGTCCAAAATTCAAAGTAGAAATAGAGAAAAATAAAGGTGTTTATAGTTTAAACGACAAGGTAAAAGTAGAAGGAAAGGCGATTGCTTTTTCTGGTGCTAATATCGATAATGCTAAAGTTTCGTATCGTGTTTATCGTCAAGAAATTTTTACATTTTGGCCTTGGTATCGCTCAATTCCAGCAGGTCGTGGAGAACGAGAAGAAATTACGTTTGGAGATACAACAACAGATGCGGAAGGAAAATTTAACTTTGAATTTGTAGCAAAACCAGCTTCGGAGAAAAAGAAAGATGAGGTAAGAACCTACAATTATTTTATTGAAGTAAATGCAACAGATATCAATGGAGAAACGCAGTCTGAGTCTTCTTCGGTAAAAGTTGGTGATACGAGAATGTCGTTGAATGTGGCTGTTTCAGAGAAAACAAAAGCGGACGATTTGAAAGCTTTCAAAGTTGAAGTGAAAAACTTGAATGATGAAAAATTAGATGGAAAAGGACACGTCGAAATTTATTCGTTAAATGCACCAAAAGAAATAGTTCGTCGTCAAAAATTTACAACAGATTATAATATTTATTCGAAAGAAGAATTCAAAAAAATATTTCCGAATGAACCTTATGGTGACGAAATGAATCCAAAAACGTGGACAACAAATCAAAAGGTTTTTGAAAGTGATTTTGATACAAAAATTTCTGATGAAATTAAATTTAATCAAGCTTCAAATTTAGAAGAAGGTTATTATGTTGTAAAAGGTTTTGTGTTAGATGGAACGCAAAAAGTTGAGGTGGATAAATTGGTTTATGTTTCGAATGAAAAGAAAGCAAATGCAATTAAAACACTTTTAGCAGTTTCGCCTAATAAATCGACTTTCAAACCAAAAGATGTTGCAAAAATTGAATTTAAATCAGGTTCAAAAGATACGTATGTATATTATGAAGTGGAGGCAAATCAACTAATCATTGAGAAAGGTTTCTTGGATTTGAGCAAAAAATCTGTAGTCGAAATTCCAATTAAAGAAGAATATCGCGGTAGAATTTATGTGAATTATGCGATGACTAAATTCAATGATGTGCAAACAGGAAGTCTTAATTTGGCAGTTCCGTTTACCAATAAACAACTGAAAGTTTCGGCTGAAGTTTTACGTGATAAATTGACGCCAGGTGCAAAAGAAAAATGGCAGTTAAAAATTGAAGGACCAAATAAAGACAAAGTTTCGGCTGAGGTTTTAGCAAGTATGTACGACGCTTCGTTGGATCAATTTGCGTCGAATTCTTTAGATTTTAATGTCTATAATTTCACAAATTCAAGAAGAAATAATCCATTTAATCTTTATCAATTTTATTCAACAAATCCTTCCCGAGCAATTTATTATCGTACAAATTATGATTTTTATGCAAGAGGATATTCAGGATTAGACCTTAATTTATTTGATTTTGGATTTAACCAATATCGTATGAATCGTATGATGAGAAAATCTGTTGCAGCATCAGCAAAGAAAGAATATGAAGAATATTTAAAAATGCCTGCTGCTGAGGCTGATTTAGAAGGAGTTGATGTGGTATTACAAGGAAAAGTATCAGGTTTAGCTACGAGTTCTTATAATTCTATTCGTGGAGCTTCATCATTACAAGGAAATGAAAATGCACTTTATGTAATAGACGGAGTTGTATATGATAAAATGCCAGAACTTAATCCAGATGACATTCAGTCTATGAATGTACTGAAAGGAGAAGAAGCAACTGCTATTTATGGTTCAAGAGGAGCGAATGGAGTTATAATTATTACGACGAAAAAAGGTGCAAACGCAGCTTTAGACAACGTAAAAGCGCGCACAAATCTTAATGAAACAGCGTTCTTTTATCCAAACTTAAAAACAGATGCAAAAGGAAATGTTATTATAGAATTTACTTCGCCAGAAAGTTTAACAGAGTGGAAATTCATGGCGATTGCGCATACACCAGACCTTAAAACAGGTTATTTAGAACAAAATGTTCGTACACAAAAAGACTTGATGGTTGTACCAAATATGCCAAGATTCTTAAGAGAAGGAGATAAAATTTCGATTTCATCTAAAATCAATAATTTATCAGATAATGTACTGAATGGTTCTGCAAAACTGATGTTGTTTGATGCGTTTACCAATCAACCAATAGATGCACAATTTAAGTTGACAAATGCAGTTCAGAATTTTTCTGTTGCAAGAGGAAATTCAGACCAAGTGACATGGACAATTGATGTTCCGAAAAATGTACAAGCAGTAGTGTATCGTGTGGTGGCTTCGGCTGGAGATTTCTCTGATGGAGAAGAATCGGCTTTACCAATTTTGACAAATCGTATGATGTTGACAGAAACGTTGCCAATTTATGTAAAAGAAGGTCAAAAGAAATCGTTCCAATTCGATAACATGATCAATAATAAATCAACTTCGTTAGATAATTTCAAATTAACATTCGAGATGACAACGGATCCAATTTGGTATGCGATTTTCTCGTTGCCTTATTTGCGCGAATATCCTTACGAATGCGCTGAGCAAGTCTTCTCGCGTTTATATGGAAACATGATTTCGGAGAAAGTGATTAATTCGAATCCAAAAATTAAAGCTGTTTTTGATGATTGGAACAAAAAAGGTGAATTGAAATCAAAATTACAATTGAACCAAGAATTGAAAAATATCATTTTAGAAGAAACACCTTGGGTAAAAAATGCGGAAAGCGAAGAAGAGCAAATGAAACAAATAGCGCTTTTATTCCAATTGAATCAAATGCAAACGGAAATGAAATCGGCTTTCCAAAAATTATCGGATAAACAACAATCAAATGGTGGCTTTGCTTGGTTTGATGGCGGTCGTCCAAACGAATATATTACAACGCATATCGTTTCTGGTTTTGGAAATATGAAGAAAATGGAGGTAAACTTCAAAGCATTTGAAATTGATGTAAATCCGTTAATCAAAAAAGCAATTCAGTATATTGATAACGAGAATTTAAATCGTTTCAAAGAATTCAAGAAAGATCAAAAATCATTCAAGGATGTGGTATATTCAGACGGTTTACATTATTTATATGCGCGTTCGTTTTTCTTAGAAGATTATCCGATGTCGAAAGAATTGGAAGAAATGAAAACAGCGATGTTAAAGAATCTAAATGATACAAAATTAGAGTTGTCGTTGCAACAAAAAGCAATGGCTGCAATTGTGATGAATCGTTTTGGAATGCAGTCTGCTGCTAAGATTGTAGTCAATTCAATCAAAGAAAAAGCAGTAGAATCAGATGAAATGGGTATGTATTGGAAAGAAAATCAACCGGGTTGGTTTTGGTATCAAGCGCCTGTAGAAACGCAAGCTTTTTTGATTGAAGCATTTGATGAAGTTTCGAAAGATGAAAAATCTGTCGAAGAAATGAAAGTTTGGTTATTGAAAAATCGTCAAACAAATCAGTGGAATTCAACAAAAGCAACGACAAAAGCGGTTTATGCTTTAATGAATTTTGGGAAATCTTGGATAGATGCTGATAAAGGAATTGAAGTGAAGGTTGGAAACCAGAAATTTGATTTAGATAAAAATTTGCAAGCTGGTTCGGGTTATGTAAAAACTTCTTGGAACAAAGAAGAAATCAAACCAGATATGGGTAAAGTTGAAGTTTCAAAAACTTCTCCTGGTGTTGCTTGGGGAGCGATGTATTGGCAATATTTTGAAGATTTAGATAAAATAAAATCAGCTGAAACAGGAATTAAATTCAACAAGAAATTATTTGTTAAATCGAATTCTGCAAATGGTCCAATTCTGAAAGAAATTACAACGTCAACACCGATAAAAGTTGGTGATATTGTAACTGTTCGATTAGAGATTTCTGTTGATCGTAACATGCAATTTGTACATATTAAAGATATGCGAGCAAGTGGTTTCGAGCCTGTGAATGTACTTTCTGGTTACAAATGGAAAGGAGAATTTGGCTATTACGAAAGTACGCGCGATGCTGCAACGAATTTCTTTTCGGATTACATGAGAAAAGGAACATATGTTTTCGAATATGATTTGAAAGCGAATAATGCAGGTAATTTCTCGAACGGAATTACATCGATGCAAAATATGTATGCACCAGAATTGAGTGCGCAAAGCGAAGGAATTCGTGTTGAGATTAAATAATCAATTCAAATTAATAAATCTTAAAAGAGCTGAGGTTATTCTCAGCTCTTTTTTTTTGTTGTCTTGAATTCGTTTAAGGGTCTCATTACGTAAAACGTATCACGTTTAATTAACCGCAAAGAATAAAAGAGTGTTCGTATAGTTTAAAAAGTAATTAGCCTTGTCAAGGTTTTAAACCTTGACAAGGCTCGAGTTTCTGCTCTAGTGACAAAAAATTAAAAGCCTATTGCGTAAAGCTTAAAACGTTCAGTGTATCACGTATAATTTAAGATTTTATTTATCTTTAAAATCAAATAACATGAAATGAAGAAAAGACTTCTACTCAATATTGTACTCATTCCTTTTATCGGATTTGCGCAACTGCAAACCATTTTTCAATCTAAAATAGATTCGATTTACGAGAAGAATAAAAACGCTGTCGGAATTATTGTTCATGTTGAAGCACCAAAACAAAACATTTCGTGGAGTTATGCAAAAGGAGTTTCGGATATCAAAACGAATGAAGTTTTAAATTATCAACAACCAGTTTTAATCGCAAGTAATACCAAACCTTATGTGGCTGCTGCAATTTTGAGATTAGTAGAAAAAGGTCAAGTTATAATCAATCAACCAATCAAGAATTTATTGTCTAAGAAGACTCGTCAATTGTTCGAAAAAGATGGTTATGATTTGAATACGATAACAGTCAAACATTTGTTGTCGCACACTTCTGGAATACAAGATTATGTCGATGATGCGTATTTTGAATTAGTTAATCAGCGACCGCAATATAAATGGACGAAGGAGGAACAAATAAAACGAGCAATGGAAATCGGAAGTCCACAAAAAGTAGGAGAAAAGTTTAGTTACGGTGATATCAATTATTTGCTTTTAGCAGAAATTATTGAACAAAAAAAGCGTCAACCTTTTTATACAATAATTCGAGATTTGTTAAAGTACAAAGAATTAAGTTTGACACAAAAGTGGTTTATCGATTTGGAGAAATATCCTTCGAAAGCGCTTCCGCTTGCGCACCAATATGCAGATAAATATAATTGGGATTCTGGGATTCGTATGATTTGAATCCATCTTGGGATTTGTACGGAGGTGGTGGGATAGCTTCTACAGCCAAAGAATCGGCTTTATTTTTTCAGTATTTGTTTGAAGGAAAAATTATTCAGAATAAACAAATTTTAGGTTTGATGTCGACGTATGTTTTGCCTTCGGATCAATCTAAATATTGTTTAGGTATTTATCACTTTGATCTAGGTTTTAACGCCTATTATCATGGTGGTTGGTGGGGAACAGATGTTATTTATTGCCAGAAACTAATGCAACAATTACAGTTTTTACTTTGCAAAAAGGCTTTCAGCATATCATCAATCCTTTTATAGGAAAAGAATTTCAGAAGTTGTTGAATGAAGTAGAGTTAATCAAAAAGACTCGCTACAAATCGTAGCGAGTCTTTTTGATTAAATATAAGTGTATCTTACTTCTTACTATCCTGTGCTCCAAAAACCTGCTGTAACAATGATGTTGTACGCAATGCTTTATTTCCACGAATTCCTTCTTCTTTTTCTGCAACCATGTTAAACACACCATTTATTGTTTGTTGTGTTACATAAGCATTCAGATTTGGATCAATTTGGTTACCAGTTAACGTATTGTATTTTGTAATCAAATTATTCCAAACTTTATCCGCACCAACTTTTCCCAAAGAAGCTTCCACTTTTGGTTGAAAAGCCTTTGTTAAATCAGATGTTGTTTTTAGTTTTAAATAATTTGTAGCCGAATTATTTCCTCCTACTAGAATATCTTTCGCATCTGTAATGGTCATCGATGTTACTGCATTTACAAAAATAGGAGCAGCTTCAGAAACAGCATCTTCAGCAGCAGAATTTAATAATTTGATTCCTTTATCTGCCAAAGTTCCCATTCCCAAAGAACGTAAAGTTTTTTCTACATTTTGTAATTCTTCTGGCATCAAGATTTTCGCAACTGAATTATTGTAAAAACCATTTTTTTGACCCAATGTTTTTATTCCGTCCGTTAATCCTAATGACAAAGCTTCTTTTAATCCAGAGGCAACAGTTGCGTTAGATAAACCATTTAACTTTGTTAAGGATTCGGCAGAAATTGTTTTAGTATCAGTTGAACCATTTACAACTTTTATAGAGTCAACTTTTACAGTTGAGGTATTTTCTTTTGATGTAGTTTGAGCGTTAGCTTTTTCGAATTCTTTCTTTAAAGTTCCAAAAATTGATTTCAAATCTTGTGCTTTTGCATTAACGGCAAACGCTGAAATCAATGTTAAACTTAATATGATCTTTTTCATTTAGATTTTTTCTAAAAAATATTTCAGTTGGTTAATTCAATTATCTGACCAAAATTTAAAACTCACTTACAAAATGTAATTTCACTGAAGGAAATTTATCTTGCGTCATTTGAATTGTAAAAGCAGAATCTGCTAAAAATACCAATTGATTAAATTTATCTCTCGCTAAGTAACGTTGTTTAACACGTTTGAATTCTAAGAATTCTTCTGATTTTTCATCTTCAACTTCTACCCAACACGCTTTGTGAACAGAGAAAGGTTCGTACGTTGCTTTTGCACCATATTCGTGCTCCAAACGATATTGGATAACCTCATATTGCAGTGCACCAACGGTTCCGATAACTTTACGATTATTCATTTCTAATGTAAATAACTGCGCAACACCTTCGTCCATTAATTGATCAATTCCTTTTTCCAATTGTTTTGCTTTCATTGGATCAGCATTGTTGATGTAACGGAAATGTTCTGGGGAGAAAGCTGGAATTCCTTTGAAAGAAAATTTTTCACCTTCTGTCAACGTATCACCAATTCTAAAGTTTCCTGTATCGTGTAAACCAACGATATCACCCGCAAACGATTCATCAACCACTTCTTTTTTATCAGCAAAGAAAGCATTTGGCGCAGCGAATTTCATGTTTTTACCTTGGCGAACGTGGAAATAGTTGGTATTACGTTCAAATTTACCAGAAACGATTTTGATAAAGGCTAAACGGTCGCGGTGTTTCGGATCCATATTCGCATGAATTTTGAACACGAAGCCAGAAAATTTATTTTCATAAGGTTCGACAATTCTCAAATCTGTTTCTTTAGATTGTGGAGTTGGTGCAATATCAACGAAAGCGTCTAACAATTCGCGAACACCAAAATTATTAAGAGCAGAACCGAAAAATACAGGTTGTAAATTTCCGTCCATATATTCTTGCATATCAAATTCTGGATAAACTCCGTCAATTAAATCAATCTCATTACGAAGATTTTCGGCGTAAGTTGTTCCAATTAATGTGTCTAAATCTGGACTTGATAAATCCTCAACTTTCGTTGTTTCAGAAATTTTTTGTTTATTATCTCCAGAAAAAATATTGATGTTTTTCTCCCAAATATTATAAATTCCTTTGAAAGTTGCTCCAATACCAATCGGCCAAGAAAGTGGTGTAACTTGTAAGTCTAGTTTTTGTTCTACTTCGTCCATTAAATCAAACGCATCTTTTCCTTCGCGGTCCATTTTGTTAATGAAAACCAACATCGGAATTTTGCGCATACGACAAACTTCTACCAATTTGATTGTTTGTTCCTCAACCCCTTTTGCAACGTCGATTACCACAATCGCAGAATCTACGGCAGTTAGTGTACGGAAAGTGTCTTCGGCGAAATCCTTGTGACCAGGCGTATCTAAGATATTAATCTTTTTTCCTTTATATTCGAATGCTAAAACTGAAGTAGCAACCGAAATACCACGTTGGCGTTCAATTTCCATAAAATCGGAAGTTGCTCCTTTTTTAATTTTGTTACTTTTTACGGCACCAGCTTCTTGAATTGCGCCTCCAAAAAGTAATAACTTCTCTGTTAAAGTTGTTTTACCAGCATCGGGATGGGCGATAATTCCAAAGGTTTTTCTTTTATTTATTTCTTGTTCTAAAGACATCTTAATCAAATTTTCAGGTTGCAAAGATAGTTTATCTCACGAAAATTAGAAACATTATGGTTGATAGAATATTCTAAAGTAAATTGCGTTATTCTAAAAATAGTTGACGAAAGACGTATGAAAAAGATATTTTACTTTTTATTGTTGATGATTAGTGGGATTGTTTGGGGGCAGATAAGTGAATTTAATAATCTATGTACAAACAATTCTAACTTAAGTTTATCTACAGCTTATCAGAATATTGAATTTAAAACAGCCATAAAAGATAATAGTAATGGCGTTTCGTGTAGAAATGATGAAAATGATAAATACAAAAGTATAAATTATTATAAAGTAGTTTCAGGAGGTAGTTTTGAGTTTAAATATAATTTTACAGCAATCAATCCTGTTAATTTTCAAGTTTGGATTTTATCAGAAAATGAATTGAATAATTTTTTCTTTAATAATAAAACACGTTATAATTCTGTAAGAAGTTCTTTTAGTGATAAAAGTAATGATAGAGGATTGTTTAGTTCTGAAACTGATGAATGTGAATATTATGATAATATTAGAGGAAATGATGCTGATGGTGAATTAAAACCAATCGATGTAGTTGCTGGACAATATATTGTAATAGGATTTGTAAGTCGTGATTCTAATGCAAAAATTAGTTTTGTTACACCAGGAGGAACAGCAATTGTTTGTGAGCCAGAGCCTGTTGGTGGAAATACAGAATTGTCAGGTAAATGTTTTAGTGAAGTTTATACCATTTCAGAAGTTAAAGATAAAGTCAAATCACAAATTTCAGTAGATCATTCACAAATAGTTGATGTAAATAAAATAAAAATATTTAATTCAGTTACTTCTACAGATGAAATTACAACTGATATTAATTCTTCTATAGGATTAGGGCATACTTATATAGCCAAAGTCTATGATAATAGAAATGTAGAGATTTATAGATACACAGTTACTATTAATTTTAAAGCAGGATATAATTTCTATTTTACGGATTATACGTATGAAGTTTGTGGGAAAAATTATGTTGTTAATTATAAAGATATTATCGAGAAACACGTGACGGATTATACAGATGTGAATAATTTTAGAATTAATTATGTTGAATATGGAGGTGTAAGATATTCTGATGGTCAAACAATAAACTTTAGTGATGATCTTGTGAGAATGAATGTTTCTATCACTTATATAGGGACTGATTTATGTGAGAGTACAGATGATTTTCAAATCGATATTCGAGATGTCAAACATTATAATTTATATACACCAGAAATAATTACAACATGCAATTCTAAATTCACTATTAATAAATTTGATTTAAGAATTAAAACTCAGGTTATTAATGATGAAGATTACGATTTAAAATTTTATTTATCTGATGGAACAGAAGTTTATGAGAATAATGAAATAGATATAATTTCAGGTCAATTAAACTTAACATATCAAGCAGTTCATTATAGAACGGGATGTTTGGGTGAGAAAGGCACATTAATAATCAAACAAACCTCAAAAGCAAATATTCTTCCAGCAGAAATAAAAGATATTTGTTTAGCAGATTTTACACAAATCCATGTAGATAATACAATTGATAGAATTCAAAATGGTAACAACTATAACCTAAAGTATTATCAAGAAGATAGTTTAGTTGAAATTACAGATTTATTTACATATATCAAAACAACTAAAAATGGAAAAATCATTGTAAAAGCTTTGGCAGCTGATAATGGAAATACAATTTGTGATACAGTTGTAGAATTAACATTTAATTTAGACGAATCTAATTTCGACAAGATTGATAATATTCCAACACTTAATTCTACTTGTTCAGAAGTTGGTTTGGGATATACTTTTACGATTGTCAAAATCGAAACTTATTTAAAATCAAAACTTGGTAGAACGGATATTACGTTTAATGGAATTTCAGATGAAACGCTTTCTGATAATCAATCTAAAACAATTCGATTTAAAGTCAAAATAAACGGAGAAAACTGTTTTTCAGAAGAAATGTCGCTAAAATTACAAGTGATTACGAAACCAAATGTAACAGATACTACACAAGAATTAACGGCAGATTGTGATGATAAAATTACAATAGACGATCAAGTATTAAGTAATTTGTTTGGAGCAAATTCTATCATAGATTATGACTCCGAAATTTTGCATAATAATTCAACGCCATTAATTTTTGTAGGTGGAAAAGCAACGATTAAAGTTCGTTTTAAAAATAAATTAGACAATTCGTGTTTTGTTGAAAAAGAAATTATTATCAATGAAAAACAAGATTTAATTGTTGATGTTCTTGCTGTAGAAATGCATACACAAGATCATGAAATCATTTATTGTGAAGATAATCCTACTACTGCAAAAAATCAAATTCAATCTGTTTTAGATTATATCAAATTAAACTATCCAACTTTAGTTACGCAATCTTCTGTTGACGAAATTTATGCAAAATTTACGTCTAATAACGATTTTGTTGAGGTTGTTTTTAATGATCCAAATTATTGTGGTATTGCAACGATTAAGTTTTATTACAAAATAAATACTTTGCCAACAATAACAGTTTTTCCAACTGGAGAAGTTTGTTCAGGAGACTTGTACAATTTAGATTTTACAACTCAAACAGATTACGATAAGTATTATTATGAGGTAGAAAAAGAAGATGGAACTAGAATTTTAGGAACATATATTTTTGAGCTTGATGCAGGTAATTATAAAATTACAATTGAAGATAAATTATCGGGTTGTTCTATTGTTAAAACGTTAGTTGTTTCTCTTTCAGTATTGCCTACAATTGATAAAATTACAATCAACGAAAAAAGTATAATTGTTTCTGCAAAAGGAAATGGAAAGTTAGAATATGCGTTGTTTGATTCTGATGGAAAAGTAATTGTAGATTGGCAAACAAAGAATGAATTAATTATTCCAGATAATATCAAAAATAATAATTTTACAGTAAGAGTAAGATTGAATAATTGTGGAGTTTCGGAGCGTAAAAATGTTATTTACCTTGCTTTACCAAATGTTGTAACACCAAATAATGATGGTTTTAATGATATTTGGCAACCAATGACAAAAGATGGTAAAGTTACCGATACATCAAATTCGTACAAATTGATTATTTTTGACCGTTACGGAAAACAGATATTGACACAAGAAGGAACAGATATTATAAAATGGGACGGAACGCTAAATGGTAAACCTGTTGCAGATGGGACATATTGGTATTTGTTAGAATTCTCGAAGCAATCAGATGATTTGCAAGTTTTATATTCTGGAAGTATATTAGTAAAACGTAAAATCAAATAATTGATTGAAAAATATTTATGAAAAAAATAACACTATTCATATTAACACTATTTTCACTTTCGAAAATAGAAGCACAACAAGGGTTACCGTTTTACAATCATTATTTGGTGAGCGATAAAATGTTAATCAATCCATCGTACGCAGGACAAGACCCGAATGTGATTTCTATAACAGGAACGCATCGCAATCAGTGGGACGATTTACCTGAAAGTCCAAGTACACAAACGGTAAGTGCTCACGGAATTATTGTAGATCGTTTGGCGTTGGGAATGCAATTTTTCAACGATAGAAATGGGGCAGTTAAAATGACTGGTTTCGGAATTAATGCAGCATATCACATTCCTATTGATGATAGAAGTTATGATGGAGACGAAATCAATGTTTTCTCTTTCGGTGTTGGTGCTTCTAATGTTTCGCAACGTTTTGATTATTCAAAAATTATCGCAGAAGATCCGAATGACCCTGCTTTACAAGAAGATAAATATTCTACATATTTTGCGAATTTGGGATTATCTTTCAAATATGCTGGTTTCTCCGCTGGAGTGTCGGTTTTGGATATTCCGTTAAGCCAAAATGTGTATTATGTGAACAATGTAGAGCCTTTGCCAACGTGGTATTATTTCAATGTTGGATATAAATGGAACGTTTCCGAAGGAATTGCGTTAGAACCTTCTTTGGTGTATAATTTGAACTCGAATTCGGAGCGTCATTTGGATATAAACTTGATGTCGCATATTGGTTTTGGAGACAATAATCAAGGCGTTGATATTGGAGTAGGGTACAAGCAAGGAATGGATTCTAAAAATAGCAATCCGTTGTTTGTTTCACCAATCCTAAAGTTTAAAGTTGGTTCTTTAAAAGCTGGAATTTCCTACGATATTGGTTTATCAGATTATCAAGTTGATGGTCGCAAGAACGGAATGTTATTTAGTTTAGGTTTCGATTTGCAAAACCCTTGGGGAGCAAGATTTGATTAATATTATGAATAATGAATAAAATTTTACTTTTAGTCCTATTTATTGTTGGTTGTTCATCTTTTAGTTTTTGTAAGTCAAGTCCAGAAACTAATTTTTGGAATTGGTTTAAAAAAAATGAAAAATACATTTATGATAATATAGATAGCAAAGAATTACAATTAGAATTGTATGATAAGATTAGAAATGAATTAGTAAAGGTTGATTCAAATTTAGCTTTTAATTCAAGTCCAATATTAGAAAATGGGAAAAGAGAATTTACGATTTCGGCTGATGGTTTAAAAGAGAGTTTTGTATCAGTTGAAAAACTAGTTAAACAATCTCCGAAATTCAAAAATTGGAATATTATTGCTTTTCGCCAAAGAATTGGTAATGATAATTTAGGAATTCGTTACAATGATTATGAAATATCTTATGATGATTTGTATTATAAATCGTCTATAAATGAAGGTTTATATGGAATAGATTTATACATCAAGAATTTTGATGGTAGTGGACAAATGCAAAATACAATTTATATTTTACTTGATGCTTTGTTAGGAGAATATGACACAACAATGCGTATAGATTGGATTGAATGGTATAGTTTGAATGAAGAAAATCTGTCTAATTTCAAACATATAATAGAATTAAGAAAAGAGATAGATAATAGAAAATAACCAAAAAAAACCTTCCATTTCGGAAGGTTTTCTGTTTTTATTGTAAGGGTTGTTCTAGATTATTAATTTGAACTTCACGTTTATAAATATAATAAGGTTGAAGACTTTCGCGTGTTACAATTTTTTGTCCACGTTGCGAACCTGCAAACCTTGTGAAACCAGCTCCAATTCCGAAACCAACTTCATTTTTCAAAATATAAATTTGACGATAAAAAGGATAAACACCATATTTCAAATTCGGAATAGTTGGCAATGCTAAATTTCCTTTATCATCTGCAATTGATAATATTTTTACCTTTTTAAGATATTCTTCAACTTTTGGATTTCCTTTGTCACTCAAAATATTTAATCCAATAATTCCGATTGCAGTTTTATCTTTTTGCACAAAGTCAATCACTTTTTCAGCATCACCCATCGCTGTTACTTTCGCTCCATTTTCTACAGATAATTTTAGTTTATCATTTATTGTATTGAAATTCGCTGAGTTTGGATGATCGTAAACAAACGTTATTTTCGGATCTTTTTTGTATAAATTGTCCTTAATATTATTTACCGTAATAGAATTGATTGGATTATCAACAGAAGTAATAAAAACTGTAGCGTCCAAAGCAATTACAGACGAAATATATTTGGTTGTTGTTTTGTTGAATAAATGTTGTTGTTGTGCTTTTGTAAGCGGTTTACTTACCATTAACAGAGGGATTTTACCTTCGTAAAAATCTTTGATTGCTTTTTCTTCAATTTCTTCGTTAATCGTAATTTTCACATCTGGATAATCAACCATGTACATATCTGCCAACGACTGCGCTAAATTTTTAAAACTTGGATCTACCGTCATTGCCAAATCTCCATATTCGTGCAAAGCGCGCTTTACAGCAGTTTTTTGTTCTGCTTTTGTTGGTTTTTCCTTGTCTTTACAACTAAAAGTAAAAAAAATAAGAAAGGCCGAAAGTGAAAGTAAACTAATTTTCTTGATCATTTTTATAAGATTTTATACCGCGATAAACACGAAAAGCGCCATAAACAATAAATAAAATACCCAATAACATCGCTTTTGTTTCATCTAATTTGATGATGAAAAACTGATATTTCCAAGTAAAAATTCCGATCAAAAAATAACCGAAACCAATCAATCCGTAAACAATATTCTTATTCATAATTCGCGACGAAGTTACAATTTTATTGTGTTAAGATTGACTTAAAACTTAAATTTTATACGACAAATATGCATTTAAAGGAACTTTTTCGGAATAGATATTCAATTTCTTAAACAATAGAAACCATCACACTCAAAAAAAATGAATGCAATAGTTTCAGAAAGAAAAGTATTATTAATTATTCGTTTGTTTGAAATCTAACAGGAATTGAAAAGATTAAATTTGCATCAGAACCATCTTCTAATTTTGCAGGCGTTATTTTTTTACCTTTTCTTAGAATTTGTTTATTGATACGCTCCAACGCAGATTTAGCCTCTTTTCCTAAATCTTGATTACTTCCGCTTAATGGTTTTACTTGCGAAATTTCTCCATTTTTGTTTACAATAAATTGCATTTTCGCAACCGCAGAACCAATATTATTTCGAGAAGCAGTTTCGGCAAAATCACTTAATTCTCCACCCAATTCTTTCGAGATTTTATCACTCATACATTTTGTCAATGCAGCATTTCCTTTTTTGCTTTCGCTTTCACAACCAGGATAAATTGCCATTACCGCAGCATTTTTCGCTGTAATTGCAACATCAGGTTTTACAGGATCTGGTGTTTTTGGTCCTTCTGGAATGTCGGTATTTTGTTTACCTACTTTATTTCCTTCGTCACTTTCTTTTCCTCCACCAACTTGTCCATTCGATTTATCACCATCTCTATCAAAAGTGCCTAAATCTTTTCCTTTCAGTTCATCAACAGATTTTATAGTTTCTTCAACTTTTGGACTCTCTGTTGGAGTCGGAATAATATGTTTCGCCTGATCTGTTTTCAATTGAATTGTTTTTTCTTCCATCGGTGGATCTTCTTTTGGAGGAACTGCTTCTTCTTTTTTCTCTATTGGAGGAGTTTCAGGAATATAAATCGGACAAGCTATTACACTATTTTCATCAATTGTTGTAGCATTCATCGTTCTATTATTTGCATAAATAGTTCCACCAGTAATTAATGCAACAATACCAATCCCTACAAAAAGAGATTTCATCAAATCTTGGCTTGCAACTTGTCTCAGTTGATAAGCACCATATTCTTTGTTTCGATTTTCGAAAAGAATGTCTAAAAAAGCTTTGTTACTCATATCAATATAATTTAAGGTTAATGAATCTTTTTTCTTTATAGATTCATCTTTTTGCAAAAAGGTTGGTTGAGGTTTGAAAAATTTTCGAAAAAAGTTTAATTTTATTGAAAAGTAGATTTTTATGCAGCTACAAATTGATAAAAAATGCAATCAGAATTGGGACGAAATGAAGGATGCAGATTCGCAACAAAAGTTTTGTGATGTTTGTTCTAAATGTGTTCACGATTTGGATCATTATTCATTCAAAGAATTAAAAACTTTTCTGAATGATAATCCTGCCGCTTGTGTAAAAATTAAAACTAGAAATTTAGAACAGTTTAATTCATACGAAGCTTCAAAATCTATTTCTAATCAATCCAAAAGATGGTTACAACTTTCTTCTTTAGTTGGATTTTTGAGCTTTTCAACTATTACAAAAGCACAAACTGAGAATGATTCGATTATTGTACAAGGGATTATTAATGATGGTAATGGTTTTCCAGAATCTGATGTTCCTGTGAATCTTAAAAATTCGAAAAATATTGTATATACAAATGAAAATGGTGAGTTTAAAATAAAAGTTCCGAAAAACCAAGATTCTTATACATTAGAATATGGTAGTTTTGGAATTAAAGAATTTACTTTTACAAACCCTTCTGTGTGTCAAAATATAAAAACAGAAACTGGAGATGTTCTTTTAGGTGAAGTTGTTTATCATAAGAAATCACTTTTCTTTAGAAAAATAGGTCGCACAATCACTTGGCCATTTCGACAAATTGGGAAGATTTTTTAGTTGATCCATATGTTTTTCGTCATTCTTGTCAATTAATTCAAATAAACTTCTCGTTACAATTGGTGCATTTCGTTGATTAAGTTTATCTTTGTTCCTTAAATTTTTAAACAAATGCCAAGAATACTTACAGGAGTTCAAGCTACTGGAACTCCGCACTTAGGAAATATTTTAGGAGCAATTTCTCCCGCAATCGAATTAACGGAGAAAGAAGGAAATGACTCTTTCATTTTTATTGCTGATTTACACGCTTTAACGCAAATTAAAGACGCGGAAGTGTTAAAACAAAATACGTACGAAGTGGCTGCAACTTGGCTGGCATTAGGTTTAGATCCTTCGAAAGTAGTTTTTTACCGTCAATCTGATGTGACTGAAACAACAGAATTAACATGGTATTTATTGAACTTCTTTCCATTTCAACGTCTTACTTTAGCGCATTCTTTCAAGGATAAAGCAGATTATTTAGCAGATGTAAATGCTGGATTATTTACGTATCCAATTTTGATGGCTGCGGATATTTTATTGTATGATGCTGAAGTTGTACCTGTTGGGAAAGATCAATTGCAACATTTAGAAATTACACGTAGTGTTGCCGAAAAATTCAATCACCAAATGGGAGAAAATTTTGTTTTACCACAAGCTGCAATCGACGAAAATATTATGTTGATTCCAGGAACTGATGGAAACAAAATGTCTAAATCAAGAAATAATTTCATCAATATTTTCTTACCAGAAAAACAATTGCGCAAGCAAGTAATGTCGATTGAAACGGATTCAACGCCATTAGAAGATCCAAAAAATCCAGATACAGACAATGTTTTTGCTTTATACAAATTATTGGCAACGCCAGAACAAATAGAGGAAATGCGTCAAAATTATTTGAATGGAGGTTACGGATATGGTCATGCAAAACAGGCTTTATACGAATTGATTTTAGAGAAATATGCTGATGCGCGTACTAAGTTTGATGAATTGATGAATGATAAAGTGACTTTGGATGCATTTTTAGAAAATGGAGCATTGAAAGCAAGAGGTGTTGCACAAAAAGTATTGAAACGTACACGAAACAAATTGGGATTGAAGTAATTTGATCCAATTGTAAGTTGGCGATAAATAATATAACTTAAGCGATTGTTAATATTTATATAGTTCATTATTTGAAGTCATTTTAAATAAGTATCTTTGCAATATAAAATTATAATCAAATGATTAAGGTTTCAGAATCAGCAAAAAATAAAATAATTTCACTTTTACAGGAAGAAGGAACTTCTATCGAAGAATCTTTTGTTCGCGTAGGAGTTACGAGTGGAGGATGTTCAGGTTTAAACTATAATTTAGAGTTTACGAAAGAACAAAACGCAGATGACAAATTGTTTGACGACAATGGCGTAAGAATTTTGGTTGACAAAAAATCATTTTTATACCTTGTTGGAATGACATTAGAATATTCGGGAGGATTGAATGGGAAAGGTTTTGTATTCAATAATCCAAATGCATCGCGCACGTGCGGTTGTGGAGAAAGTTTTGCTGTTTAAGATGAAAAAAATAGCTTTATTCGTTACGTTTTTGATTGGTTTTGTTGCTTTTGGACAAAATACAATTGTAGAAAAAGATTTGATGGTTTTTCAACCAACCGAATCTTCAAAAAAATTGAATAAAGCTTATTCAGAACAACTATTTTTCGGTTTGTTTAATGTAAAACCTTTTATAAAAGCGTTGGATTTAGACGAATCAAAAATCAAAACAATCACCATTACCAATGCATCAAACAAAAAAGTTGCGTACAAAGCAAATTATGATGCGACAGGAAATCTTCTTGATTTTGAATTGACAGATGAGGTTGCAACACCAACTAAAGTAAGTTATACGTACAAAGATGGTGTAATTTCTGCTGAAACAATAGCAAGAAAAGGAAGTGAAGTAAAAACAAATCAATTCTTTTATGACCAAGAAAATATGTATGTCAAAAACGGAAATAAACTATTTGATATCATTTGGTTAGAAGGAGATGTGATGTTGAAGAAAACCTATATGGAGCAGAAAATTGGTTTCGAAGATCGATTAATGCACGATTGTAGAATTACAAAATCATTAGGTCAAGACATTAATAAGATTTGTTATAGCAATTCGACATTTCAGGTGCCATTCAAAATAAAAGAATATACACCAGATGTTGCGCAAAAAACAGAAAAAATTAATTTGGTAGAAGGACCTTGGTCAGAAATTAAATTAATTGCTCAAAATAAATATCAGATTTCGAAAAATAATCAACCACAATTTGAGGTGATTTTAGATCAAAATCAACGATTAAAAGAATTCAAATTTTTAGGAAATAAAGCTGATAAACAGCAACCTTTACAGTTTAATTTTACCTATACATTTTATAAATAATAAGATGAGTAACACAAAATATACAGAAGACGATCTACGTGAAGATCTTGCTAGCCAAAAGCAATATGAGTTTGGTTGGACGACTGAAATGGAATATGAAGAATTCCCAGTTGGATTGAATGAAGATATCGTGCGTGCTATTTCAGCCAAAAAAGAGGAGCCTGAGTGGATGACGGAATGGCGTTTGGAAGCTTACCGCGCTTGGGTTAAAATGGAAGAACCAGAATGGGCAAACGTAACTTACGAAAAGCCAGATTTTCAGGCTATTCAGTATTATGCAGCTCCAAAACCAAAGAAAGAATTAGCAAGTTTAGACGAAGTTGATCCTGAATTATTAAAAACTTTCGAGAAATTAGGAATTTCTTTAGATGAACAAAAACGTTTGTCTGGAGTTGCGATTGATGTGGTTTTTGATTCAGTTTCAGTAAAAACAACTTTCCGCGAAACATTAGCAGAAAAAGGAATTATTTTTATGTCAATTTCGGAAGCAATTAAAGAACATCCAGAATTGGTGAAAAAATACATTGGTAAAGTAGTTCCGCCAACAGATAACTTTTATGCAGCTTTAAACTCGGCAGTTTTCTCGGATGGATCATTCTGTTATATTCCAAAAGGTGTTCGTTGTCCAATGGAATTGTCAACGTATTTCCGTATCAACTCCGCAGGAACAGGACAGTTTGAGCGTACTCTATTAATTGCGGACGAAGGTTCTTATGTTTCGTATTTAGAAGGTTGTACAGCCCCAATGCGTGATGAAAACCAATTACACGCTGCTGTGGTTGAGTTAATCATTATGGATGATGCTGAAATCAAATATTCTACAGTACAAAACTGGTATCCAGGTGATGATAAAGGAAAAGGTGGAGTTTTCAACTTTGTAACAAAACGTGCAGTTTGTGAGAAAAATGCAAAAGTGTCGTGGACGCAAGTTGAAACAGGTTCTGCGGTAACTTGGAAATATCCTTCTTGTATTTTAAAAGGAGATAATTCGGTAGGTGAGTTTTACTCAATTGCGGTAACAAATAATTATCAACAAGCGGATACAGGAACAAAAATGATTCATATCGGTAAGAATACGAAATCGACAATTATTTCGAAAGGTATTTCTGCTGGTAAATCTCAAAACTCTTACCGTGGTTTGGTGAAAGTAATGAAGAATGCTGAAGGAGCACGTAACTTCTCACAATGTGATTCATTGTTGATGGGTAACGAGTGTGGTGCGCATACTTTCCCTTACATTGAGATTGAAAATAAATCGGCTCAATTAGAGCACGAAGCAACAACTTCTAAAATTGGTGAAGATCAATTGTTCTATTGTAATCAACGTGGTATCGATACAGAAAAAGCGATTGCATTAATCGTAAATGGTTTTAGCCGCGAAGTATTAGACAAATTACCAATGGAGTTTGCTGTTGAAGCGAAAAAATTATTAGAAATCTCATTAGAAGGTTCTGTAGGATAGTTTTTAGAAACTAGAATTGAGAAGTTAGAAATTAACAATAATAAACAGATATATAGATGGAGGATGCTAAAAATCTGACATCTAATATCAAAATCAAGATAATTAGAAAATTATCACATTAACTAATTTACAAATTAGATTATGTTATTAAATATAAAAGACTTACACGCTCGTATCGAAGAGCGCGAAATTTTAAAAGGTTTAAACCTTCAAATTAATCCAGGTGAAGTTCACGCGATTATGGGACCTAATGGTGCAGGAAAATCAACTTTATCTAACGTTATTACAGGTAAAGAAGATTACGAAGTAACGGATGGTGATATCGAGTTTGACAATGAATCAATCTTAGAATTAGCACCAGAAGAAAGAGCACAAAAAGGAATTTTTATGTCTTTCCAATATCCAATCGAAATTCCTGGAGTTTCTGTAACAAATTTCATCAAAACTTCTATCAACGAAACGCGTAAAGCGCAAGGTTTAGAAGAAATGGGAGCTTCAGAAATGTTAAAAGAAATTCGTGCAAAAGCAGAATTATTAGGAATCAAAAAAGATTTCTTATCTCGTTCACTTAATGAAGGTTTCTCTGGAGGTGAGAAAAAACGTAACGAAATTTTCCAAATGTTAATGTTAAACCCAAAATTAGCCATCTTAGATGAAACTGATTCTGGTTTAGATATTGATGCTTTACGTATTGTTGCGGATGGTGTAAACGAATTCAAAAATGAAAACAATGGAGTGTTAGTAATTACACACTACCAACGTTTATTAGACTATATCGTTCCTGATTTTGTACACGTTTTAGCAGATGGAAAAATCATTAAATCTGGTGGTAAAGAATTAGCTTTAGAATTAGAAGCAAAAGGTTACGACTGGGTAAAAGAAGAAGCAGGAATCTAATTAATTTAGAAGTTAGATATTAGAAGTTAGATAGCAGATATTAGAAGTTAGAAAGTGGTTATAAAATATTTTTAAATCCAGAATCTAAATCTAAAATCTGAAGTCTGAAATCTAAAATCTGAAATCTAAAATCTAAAATCTTATAAAGATGATTGATTTAAAAGAAAATTTAGTTTCTCGTCATTTAGTGTTCAACGAAAAAAATAAAGTGAATAAAGGAATCGAAGGTTTACGTCAAGAAGCCATCGAAATCTTTAATCAAAAAGGTTTTCCGACACGTAAAGACGAAGAATGGAAATATACAAATCTTGCTCCTTTGTTGAAGGTGGATTACAAATTGTTCCCAGAAGACGAAGTTGCAGTAGAGTACAAAGACATCAAGAAATATTTGATTAATGATATTGATACATATACAATCGTATTCATTAACGGAAAATATTCTTCGTTTTTGTCAAATACAACACATGATGAAGCTGATATTTGTGTCTTGTCAAGCGCAATGCATAAAACAACTCATCAAGCTGTAATTGAGAATTATTACGGAAAAATTGCGAAAAAAGACGAAAGTTTAGTTGCTTTAAATACTGCTTTTGCAAAAGATGGAACTTACATTTATATTCCAAATAATGTGATTTTATCTAAGCCAATTCAGATTGTTTATTTCTCAACAGGAGCTTCTCAAGAAGCGATGTATCAACCACGTAATTTGGTTGTAGTTGGAGATAATGCACAAGTTCAAATTATCGAAAGACATCAAACATTAGACGAAAAAGCAAACCTAACAAATGTTGTTTCGGAGGTGAATGTTGGACGTAATTCTGAAATTCATTGGTACAAATTCCAAAATGATTCTAACGATGCTTCTTTAGTTGACAATACATATATCAACCAAGAAAGAGATTCTCGTGCCAATGTATTTACATTTGCTTTTGGAGGAAAAATTGTACGTAACAATTTGAATTTCTTCCAGAATGGAGAAAATTGTAACTCTGTAATGGACGGAATTACTGTGATTGATGGAAAACAACATATCGATCATCATACATTTGTGGAGCATAATTTCCCGAATTGTGAGTCGCACGAATTGTACAAAGGGATTTATGATGAGAAAGCACAAGGTGTTTTCAATGGTAAAATCTATGTACACAAAGAAGCACAAAAATTAAATGCATTCCAACAAAATAATAATGTTTTATTATCTGATGGAGCTTCAATTAATACAAAACCTCAATTAGAGATCTTTGCTGATGATGTAAAATGTTCACATGGATGTACAGTTGGGCAATTAGAAGAAGAATCTTTATTCTATATGCAACAACGTGGTATTCCAAAAAAAGAAGCGAAAGCAATGTTATTGTATGCTTTTGCTGCAGACGCTTTACGACATGTGCAAATTCCACAAATCTCAAATCGAGTAAACGCTATAATTGCAAAAAAATTAGGGGTTAGTTTAGATTTCGAATTATAAAATATAGTTCTGAGTTATACGTAATAAGTTTTAAGTAGAACTTATTTTGAAATATAAAGTAAGTATTTGAAACTATTTTTGAATACTTACTTTTTTATTACACATAGCTCACAACTCATCACTCAAAACTTAAAAAAATGTCAATAGATATTCAACAAATAAGAAGTCAATTTCCAATTTTAGAGAGAGAAGTCAATGGAAAGCCATTGGTTTATTTAGATAATGGTGCAACTTCTCAAAAACCGAAAGTTGTTTTAGATGTTTTGGACGAATATTACGAAAAGTACAATGCAAATGTACACCGTGGAATTCATACATTAAGTCAAGAAGCAACAGATTTGATGGAAGAATCGCGTCGTAAGATTCAGAAATTTATCAATGCGAAACAAGATTACGAAATTATTTTTACGCGTGGAACAACGGAAGGAATTAATTTAGTTTCTAATTCACTTCGTAATATCCTAACAGCGGATGATGAAATTATTATTACCGAAATCGAGCATCATTCTAACATCGTTCCTTGGCAATTGTTGTGTCAGCGAACTGGTGCTAAATTGAAATATATTCCGTTAACTGCAGAAGGTATTTTGGATATTGAGAAGTTGGATGATTTATTGACAGATAAAACCAAATTAGTTTGTGTTAATCAAGTTTCAAATGCATTAGGTGTTGTAAATCCGATCAAAACAATTATCGAAAAAGCGCATGCAAAAGGTGCTTGGGTTTTGATTGATGCGGCACAATCTGCTCCACATACTGCAATTGATGTTCAAGCAATGGATTGTGATTTCTTGGTTTTTTCTGGTCATAAAATGTACGGTCCAACTGGAATCGGTATTTTGTATGGAAAAGAAGATATTTTGAATGAATTACCACCTTTCCACGGAGGAGGAGAGATGATAAAAGATGTAACAATGGAGGTTTCAACATACGCTTGTTTACCTTTCAAATTCGAAGCTGGTACACCAGATATTGCAGGAATTATCGGACTTGGAGCTGCGGTAGATTTTATCAATTCTATTGGAATGCAAACGATTCACGATTACGAAAAAGAATTGGTAGATTATACAATTCAACGTCTATCAGAATTTGATGAAGTGGAGATTTATGCAAAAGATGCAGAACATTCTGGCGCAGTTTCTTTCAACTTAAAATTTGACGGCGTTCATTCATCTGATGTCGGAATGATTTTGGATAAAAAAGGAATTGCTGTTCGTACTGGTCATCATTGTGCACAACCAATTATGCAGCATTTCAATATTCCGGGAACGGTACGAGCTTCATTCGCTGTTTATAATACAAAAGAAGAAATAGATACATTTATTGAAGGTCTAAAAACCGCGATTCGAATGTTAGGATAATTCATATTCCAAATTTATTTTGGAATCTTATAAAATAATAAAAGGGAAACATCACTGTTTCCCTTTTATTTTAAACGCTAAAGAAGTACAATTTCATCAATTATAATTTCTGTAATCGTTTTTTGTTGACCATCTTTATCTTGATAATCTCGGTAAGTCAATTTGCCTTCTATAGCAAGTTGCTTCCCTTTTTCTACATGTTTTTCGATCACATTTACAATTGGTCCGTAAGCAACTAAATTGTGCCACGTCGTTTGCTGAACTTTCTCACCTTTGCTATTTGTGTAGCTTTCGTTCGTTGCTAGACTAAATTTTGTAAACTTCTTTTCGTTTTCTAATGTTTTAACATCAGGATTGCTACCAACATTCCCAATTAGCTGAACTTTGTTTCTTAATGTACTCATGGCGATAAATAATTTAAAATTAATGTATGACCAAATTTAAGAAAATATTTTTAAAACATTCGTTTTTAAGTATTTAACTTTTATAAAACATGTTCTTTATATAATTGATCCAAGGTTTTATCAAGGTTTGTTGTTTTACCAGGATGCGGACGAGAACTTTGGATAGACGAACTTCTGACAGCTGTTAACCAACGAAAACGTTCAGGGGTTTCGAAATTAGATACAGCAGATTCGGGATGAATTCCTTCGGCAATTTTAGACAAAGCATTCAAATTACTGTCAATAAAATCAAGATCTAATTCGTGGCAAAAAGCATTGATTCTACTATCATTAATAAAATATTTTACTTTCAAATAATCTTCTTTTTTCGAAAATAAAATTACTCCAACATTGATAAACTCTTCGCGTTCAACTTTAGGAACCAAACGAAGAATTGCATACTCATATAAGATTTTTTCTGGCATTATTCGCTTCGTTTATAAAAAGTTCGGAATGTTGTAATCGTGTTTTGATAAATGTTTTGTAAACCGTTCTCATTTCTTCGTGAGTAGCATGTGTAACTTCTGTTTCTAACCATTCATCAGGAATCAAATCGACAATTTTATCAATGATTTCATCATTCAAAATCGCTTTAAATTCTGTATCAACTTCTTCAAGTTTTGTAGCATTTTTCAATAGAACATGGTCTTTAATTGGCGTAAAGGGTGCAAGAGCTGCTTTTTCCCAATTGTCCCACGAATGATGAAAATAATAGGAAGCACCATGATCAATCAACCACAATTCTTTGTGCCACATTAACATATTTGTATTGCGAAAAGTACGATCAACATTCGTCAAAAAAGCATCTAACCAAACAATTTGAGAAGATAATTTATCATCAATTTTCATTACAGCAGGATCATAATTGATTGCACCAGATAAATAATGCAAAGCCAAATTAGTTCCTTCGCTAAATTTTAACAAATCCTGAATTTCTTCATCAGCTTCGGATTGACCAAAATATTCGTCCAAATTTGCAAAAACTAATTCAGGAACTTTAAATCCTAAAACACGTGCAATTTCTCCTCCTAATAATTCAGAAATCAGCATGCGAGGACCATGACCAGCACCTTTAAATTTTAAAACATATTTAAAACCGTCATCTGCATCAGCTAGTGCAGGCAAAGAACCACCTTCGCGCAAAGGTTGCAAATAGCGTTCAACGGTAACTGTTCTTAACTCAATCTCATTCATTCTCTAAAATTACGATGAAAAATTTAAAATAATTTTCACATTTATAATTTTTAAATATCACTAAACTTATAGACTGTTGAATGTTAAAATTTTTTAAAACAAAAGATAGTTGAGTAAACTTGTAAAAATAGGAAGATTTGTAATGCGTAAAAGTATGTTTATCGCTGGATTAATAGCGGTTTTTACTTTGATCGTTGCATTGATTATTCAAGTTTTTACTTCGTATTACATTTACAATTATCAAGGAAATATTCCGTCAGATTATCGTGTGGCAGTTGTTTTTGGTGCAAAAGTGCAAGCTAATGGACAACCAACTCGTTTTTTGAAAGATCGTTTGGATGCTGCAATTCGACTTTACAAAGAGGATCAAGTGGATGTAATTTTACTTTCTGGAGAAAAACTTCACGAGAATTTTAATGAAATTGATGTGATGGAAAAATACTTGTTGGATAGAGGTGTCAAAATTGAAGATACTTATCTCGATGGGGCAGGTTTGGACACGTATAGCACGATTTATAGATTATCAATTTGATAAAGTGATTTTAATTTCTCAATCTTATCATCTCAAAAGAGCGCTTTTCTTAGGAAAAGTTTTCGGATTGGATTGTATTGGATATAATGCGGATAGCGGACCTTATAAAACGGAAGGTAAACAGAGTTTTAGAGAAATTTTAGCGAATATAAAAGCTTTGTTGGATATTGGGAATGAAAGAGCGCCAGAAGTGATTATAGCGCCTAAAAAATAAAAAAAACTCCGCTCAAAATTTTGAGCGGAGTTTTTAGTTTAATATTCTATTAAAGTAACAATATCAGTTGTAAAAGATGTTAATTTATCTTTTCCGTTTAAGAAAGTCAAATCAACAATAAAAGAAAACTGTGTTGTTTTTCCACCACATTTTTCTACTAATTTAGCACAAGCTTCGGCAGTTCCACCAGTTGCTAAAACATCGTCGTGAATTAGAACTCGCGCACCATCTTTGATGTAATTCGAATTTACTTCGATAGTTGCTTGTCCATATTCCAAATCATAAGATTGACTAATTGTTGGAGGAGGTAATTTACCAGCTTTACGAATTAATACAAAAGGAACTTTTAATTTTTGTGCAATCTGAATTCCGTACAAAAATCCACGGCTTTCAATTCCACAAACAATATCCACTTTACCTTTTGCTTTTTCTACAAAAGCGTCTACAATTTCATCCGAAAGTTCAGGATTTAAGAACAATGGAGTAATGTCTTTGTAGACAATTCCTTCTTTTGGAAAATCGATAACGTCTACAATCGTTTGATTGATTTTTTCTTGAAGTGTTGACATTCGTTTTTTAATCATGTTTTGTTAAGGAACAAATTTAATGAGAAATCATTTGCAAGAATTTGTTTTAACGAATAATTAATGATTCTAAATAATATTATAAACCTAAACTTGTCCAAATACGTTCTGGAATACGAACAGGACGACGAGTTTCGGCATCAATACAACATAAAATAGTGTATCCTTGATTAATTATTTTTCCCGCTTCATTATATATATTATAATCAAATCGAATGCGAACACCTTTGTCACGCTCATGAACTGTAGTTTCAATTTCGATTAATTCATCGTACAAAGCGCTACCAATATATTTTGTATGCATTTCGATAATCGGCATCTGAATTCCCATTGCTTCCAATTCGGCATAAGGAAAACCACGTTCACGCATCAATTCTACACGACCAATTTCATAAAACTCTGGATAGTTTCCGTAATAAACCACTTTCATTTGATCGGTGTGTTTATACAGAATACGAGTTTTGGTGCGAAAAACATTTAATTGTTCGGTTTGTTCTATCTTCTCCATAATTTTCTAAAACATCATTTTAATCTTCAAAAGTAGAGAACAAAAAAAAGACTTTATCATTAATTATATAAAAAATGAAAAAGTCTATTCAGTAATTTTTTTGTAATCCATCCAACTAAAAGAAGTTTGCGAAGAATCTTTTTGCTCTTCTTTTAAAAAATCATATTGAATTTGAATAATCGTTTTGAAAGTGGGATTTGCTATTTCATAATAAAAAGTCCTTACATTTTCTTCTTCACCTTGTTCAATTCGTAAAAGAGAAAAATTATTTTTGATGCCCAAATCATTTAAATGATTTTCTACTTTGATAATTGCGAAGTCAATTTTTTCTTGTGTAATTTCCATAGTAATACAAAAATAAGAATTAATAGTTTTATAAGCCAAAATATGTCCGAAAAAGATTATCTTTGCAGTACTTTTATTTTGTCTAAAACTACTTATTGATTATTTTGAATTATACAAAGTATTTTTTAATATATCAATACCTAAATCATTTTTTTTATTCAAAATTTGTTCACAATTTTGTAGAGAAGTGTTGATGAAAATTTAACATTGACTTTCAATATTTTACATTAAAACTTAAGCACTTTTGGACAATATTATGACGATAACTGCAAATTCTGTGTGGGAAAAATGCTTGTCTTTTATAAAAGATAACATTGCAGAAGATGCCTTCAATACTTGGTTTGTACCGATACGTCCGGGCAAACTAAATAATAATGTTTTAACAATACAAGTACCAAGTAAATTTTTTTACGAATGGCTAGAGGAACATTATATCAAAATTTTAAAAAGTGCCTTACAAAAAGAATTAGGTTCTGATGCAAAATTGGTATACAGTATTTTGATGGATCAAAAGTCGCAAGGACGTGAACCATTTACGGTACGTATTCCAAGTTCGAACAAAGAAAAACCTCGCCCACAAGAGGTAGAAGCGCCAATTAATTTGCAAGCTGGTAAAATGATGAATCCTTTCGTTATTCCAGGATTGCAAAAATTAAAAATTGATTCGCAATTAAATCATAACTATACATTCAATAATTTTATCGAAGGAGAATCAAATCGATTAGCTCGTGCGGCTGGTCGTGCGATTGCCAAACGCCCAGGAGGGACTTCGTTCAATCCTCTATTCATCTATGGTGGAGTAGGGTTAGGAAAAACTCATTTGGTGCATGCGATAGGTTTAGAAGTAAAAGATTTGCATCCAGATAAAACTGTTTTGTATGTTTCAACTGAGAAATTTACACAACAATTTATAGAAGCTGTAAAAAATAATAATCAAAATGATTTCATTCACTTTTACCAAATGATTGATGTTTTGATTATGGATGATATTCAGTTTTTATCTGGAAAAGCAAAAACGCAAGAAGTTTTCTTCCATATATTTAACCATTTACATCAAAGAGGAAATCAGATCATTTTGACTTCGGATAAATCTCCAGCAGATATTCAAGATATGGAAGATCGATTAATTTCTCGTTTCAAATGGGGATTATCAGCCGATTTGCAAAATCCTGATTATAATACACGTCTTTCTATTTTGAAACAAAAATTAGAAAACGATGGTATCGAATTTCCTGATGAAGTAATGGATTATATTGCACAAAATATTGATACAAATGTGCGTGAATTAGAAGGTTCATTAAACTCTATTATTGCGCAAGCAACATTAAATAAACGTGAAATTACGTTAGATTTAACTGCGCGTACGTTATCAAAATTAGTACAAACAGCTCGCAAAGAAATCTCGATTGATTATATTCAGAAAACAGTTTGTGAATACTTTAAAGTGAAGATTGAAGATATTCAGTCTAAAACACGTAAACGTGATGTGGTGCAAGCGCGTCAATTAGCAATGTATTTTGCAAAACAATATACAAAAGCGTCTTTGGCAAGTATTGGAACACAAATTGGTAAACGTGATCACGCAACAGTTTTACACGCTTGTAAAACAGTGAAGAATTTACAAGAAACGGACAAGCAATTCCGTGGTTATATCGAAGATATTTCACGTAAAATTGCAGATTAATCTATAAATATTTTTTCAATGAAAATTTTGATGGTTTGTTTAGGTAATATTTGTCGTTCTCCGTTGGCAGAAGGAATTTTACAAGCAAAGGTTGGCGACAATCATTTGGTAGATTCTGCTGGTACGGGTGATTGGCATGTTGGTGAACAACCAGATAGACGCTCGGTTGCGGTTGCTAAAAAATATGGTGTTGATATTTCTGATCAACGTGCCATGCATTTCAATCCAGTTTTTTTCGATGAGTTTGATTTAATCTTTGCAATGGATGAACAAAATTTAATCGATTTGCAACAATTGACTCGAAACGAAGAAGAGCAAAGCAAAATTAAATTGATCTTGAAAGATGGAATAGGGCAAACGCAAAATGTACCTGATCCTTACTACGATGGTGAAGATGCTTTCGAGCATGTTTACCAATTATTATATGAAGCCACAGACGGAATCATCAAAAAATACAATCTTTAAAATTATACAATGAAAACGGCTAAAGTTTATTTGATTCCTTCACTTTTAGGTGAAAGCGAACACAGTAGAGTATTGCCTTTATACAATCTTGACGTTATTCGTGCAATTGATACGTTTGTGGTAGAAAACGAAAAATCTGCTCGTAAATTTATCAAACAAGTTTGCCCTGAAAAAGTTCAAGCCGATTTAGATATTTACATTCTAAACAAAGATACAGAGCCAGAAGAAATGTTAGATTTGATCAAATTATTTGATCAAAACAAAACGATCGGAATTATTTCCGAAGCTGGTTTGCCTGCGGTTGCAGATCCGGGTGCGCAGTTGGTAAAAGTTGCGCAACAGAAACGCATCCAGGTAGTTCCTTTGGTTGGTCCATCGTCGATTTTGTTGGCGTTAATGGCTTCTGGAATGAATGGTCAAAACTTTGCTTTTCACGGTTATTTACCAATCGATAAAACAGAACGTAATAAGAAATTAGCGCATTTGGAAGCTGAAAGCGCGAAAACGGGAATTGCTCAAATTTTTATGGAAACGCCTTATCGTAACAATCAAATGGTAGACGATTTAACGAAGATTCTTCGTGCTGAAACTAAGATTTGTGTCGCGTGTCATATTACATTAGAGGACGAAGATATCCGAACATTATCTATTAAAGAATGGAAAAATGAGAAGTATGATTTTCATAAACGTCCTGCTATTTTTGTGATGCAAGCTTAATATAATTATAATTTAAAAAATAATAGATCAACACTTCGTGTTTCTTTTCGCGAGTCGTTTATCCAAAGTAAATAAAATAGCCAACTTAATACTAAGTTGGCTATTTTATTTAATCATTTTTTGTGTCTTGTTGAGTATTAATAAAAAATAACTATCTTAATACAAATTAATTAACCAAAACAATATGCTATGGCAATAAAATTTAACTTAGTAGAAAAACCGCAACCAGGAGTAGCTGGAGGAGGTGTTAAAAATGGTATGCAACCGCAAAAACCGATGGCGAAGCTAGCATTGATGAATTAACAGCGGAAATAGAAAAGTTTTCTGCACTTTCTGAAGCTGATATTCGAGGAGTTATCATTGCGTTAGAAAATGTAATTATTAACCAAATTGTAAATGGAAAAATTGTACGCTTGGACAAGTTAGGTAGTTTTTATCCTAGCTTAAGTAGTGAAGGAGCAGCTAACGAGACTGATTTTAATACCAATTTAATTAAAGGTGCAAAGATTAATTACCGACCAGGTAAACGTATTTCTGATGCATTAAAAATTGCTAAATTTCAGAAGGTAAAGAGAGTGCTGTAAAAAGGAAGCTTCTTTTCGACCAACAAGAAGCTTCCTTTTTACTAATTAGAAGCCTCTTGTAATCTTCCCTAAAAACCG
>NZ_DJBB01000001.1:0-88989 GCF_002429865.1 Empedobacter sp. UBA5987 | reverse complement strand
TCTAATTTTGGGGAAGCTTACAATCCTCCAAAAGAAGAAAGTTTTAAATTAAATTTAAAACTATATAAATCGTCTAAAAATACTCCTGTTGATAATGTATTTTTTGAAAAGAATAATATTGAGATTTCTCCAAGTGATATTGTAAATCAATCGTACAAACTTGATTTAACCGATGATAACATTAGTTATAATGACGAATTTTATATAAGTGTTTTGATGACAAAAAGATTGGTTGATGAATTTGTTTGTTTAAGTGGTGTTATTTTGTCGAATGGATTTACAAGAAACTTAACGACAAATGGAGGTTTTGAGAAAAATCCTTTGGGAGCAAAACCATCTGTAAACGCTGATTTATTGATAAAAAGATAAAAGAGCTTTTCAGCTCTTTTATTATCGTGGTGTTGCCCAACCCCAAGATGCTGGCGGAGTTTCAATTTCTTTTGTCAAGTCAAAATAGACGTTGAAAGGTGTTTTAGAACCTGCTTTTTGCAAATTGTAACTAAACGTTTTATCATCTAAGGTAATCCACCAAATATTTGTAGAAGCATAATCTATTAAGGTTGCAGTTTCTTGATCGGCAGGAAACATCTGGAAATTTTTGAAACCATAATTTGTATTTGTTCCTCCATAAAATGTAATTGTTTCCGAAGTTCCATTTTCGTGACGATGATCGTGTTTTAGCGTGATGATTCCATCTTTTTTAGTCAAAATCCACGTTCTCGAATAATTATCACCAACATTGAACGGAATTTTAATTTCGTTTGCAGAACAACTTTTTACATGCATGGTCAATTTTTTACCTGCAAAATCATCGCGCGTAATATGTTCAGGCAATTTGCCTTCGTAAGCTTTACCGCAATGTTTTTCGAGATTTTTCCAGAATATTTCTGAAGGTTTTTCGGTTTGTGCAAAAAGTGAGGAACAACCAATTAAAACGAATCCAAGTTGTAAACATTTTTTAATCATAATCAGTAATAAAAATTATTCAATAATGATTTAAAGATAATATTTTAAAAATGATTAAGCGTTGTTTGTCTATTTGGAAATAAAGACTAACAAAAAAGCCCTCGCTTGTTCAGGGCGAGGGCATATAGTTAAGTGCTTTTTTCTTTTTTCAAATAAAAATTTTGAATTAAAATTAATTAATATCTATAATATTCTGGTTTAAATGGTCCTTCAACCGTTACACCAATGTATTCTGCTTGTTCTTGAGATAAAACTTCTAATTCTACTCCTAATTTAGCTAAATGCAATTCTGCAACTTTTTCATCTAAATGCTTAGGTAAAGTATATACTTCATTTTTGTAAGCTGATGAATTTGTCCACAATTCGATTTGAGCTAAAGTTTGGTTAGAGAAAGAGTTTGACATCACAAAAGAAGGGTGTCCTGTTGCACAACCTAAGTTAACTAAACGTCCTTCAGCCAAAATGATGATGTCATTTCCGTTGATGTTGTATTTGTCAACTTGTGGTTTAATTTCTTCTTTCGTGTTTCCGTAGTTTCCGTTTAACCAAGCCATATCGATTTCGTTATCGAAGTGACCAATGTTACACACAACTACTTTGTCTTTCATTTTCTCGAAATGCTCTGCACGTACAATTCCAAAGTTACCAGTAGTCGTAATTACGATATCAGCGTTTGCAACCACTGTATCTAATTTTTTTACTTCGTAACCTTCCATAGATGCTTGTAAAGCACAAATAGGGTCGATTTCTGTTACTGTAACAATTGCTCCAGCACCACGGAAAGAAGCCGCTGTACCTTTACCAACATCACCAAATCCACAAACTACAACACGTTTACCAGCGATCATCAAGTCAGTAGCACGTTTGATAGCATCTACTGCAGATTCGCGACATCCGTATTTGTTGTCGAATTTAGATTTTGTTACAGAATCATTTACGTTAATTGCAGGCATAGGCAATGTACCTTTCTCCATTCTTTCGTAAAGACGGTGTACACCCGTAGTTGTTTCTTCTGATAATCCTTTGATCTCAGCAACCAATTCTGGGTAACGATCAATCACCATATTCGTTAAGTCTCCACCATCATCCAAAATCATGTTTAATGGTTTGCGATCTTCTCCGAAGAATAATGTTTGCTCGATACACCAATCGAATTCCTCTTCGTTCATCCCTTTCCAAGCATACACAGGAATCCCAGCAGCAGCAATTGCAGCAGCAGCGTGATCTTGTGTAGAGAAAATATTACATGACGACCATGTAACATCAGCTCCTAAAGCAACCAACGTTTCGATTAATACTGCAGTTTGGATTGTCATGTGTAGACAACCTGCAATGCGAGCACCTTTCAAAGGTTGAGCAGCTTTGTACTCTTCACGGATAGCCATCAACCCAGGCATTTCTGCCTCAGCCAACGTAATTTCCTTTCTTCCCCACTCAGCTAAAGAAATATCTTTAACTTTGTATGGAATGTATTGCGTTTTTGTATCCATCAATTGATATATTTAACTAACTTTTTTTTAAAGTTTATAAGGAACAAATTTACAAACAAATTTCGATTAATAAAATGCCCGTTATCGATTATATTAACGATTTTAAACATACCCGCATTATCACGTGGAATGTAACAGAATCGAATGAAGAATTATTAGAATATCTTCATTTAGAGGATTATAGGATGGAAAAATATAATAATCTTCGACCTAAACAGGCCAGAGAATATCTTGGTTTGCGCGCTTGTCTAAAGAAATTGGACTTGGATTATGATGTAAATTATGACGAACGTGGAAAACCTTTTTTGCCTACAAATAAAGAAATTTCCATCACACATTCCTATGGATTGGTTTCTGTTGGCGTGAGCGAATATAATATTGGGATTGATATTGAATTGGCTCGACCAAGAAAAATTTTGAACATCAAACATAAATTTGCGCGTCCAGATGAAATCGCTTGGATTCCGCAAGAGCATGAAATTGAATATTTGCATGTAATTTGGGGAATGAAAGAAGGTTTGTACAAATTGAATGGTGGAAATCTTTGGAATTTTCTGAATCATTATCGTGCAGAAGAATTTGAATTAATAGAGAATAAACAATTTATTTGTTGGATTTCGGATGATGTAAAATCTCGAAAATATCATGCGTTCTACAAAATGATTGAAGATCATTATTTGGTTTGGGTGTTGGATTATGAATAGATTGAAGTTAGAAATTATAATTACGAATTTAGATTTACGATTTAGAATGAATTATTTTAACTCACAACTTAAGAATGAACGATTTTATTGATTACATCTTTGCTCCTTATAAAACCTATTCTACACTGAATATTTTACTTGAAATAATTGCAACTTTATTTGGGATTATTTCCGTTTATTATACCTACAAACGTAATATTTTGGTTTATCCAACCACTATTATTTCGACGTTTATTTTCATCTATTTATTTTTTAATTGGGGATTATACGGCGAAACTATTATTAATATTTACTATACTTCAATGGCGATTTATGGTTGGATTTTGTGGCAAAAAAATCTCGAAGCAGATCATAAACATGTCGATGTTTCGTGGGCTTCGAAGAAAGAATATTTATATGCAACTTTACTTTTCGCGTTGAGTTTTATCTTTATTTTGACGATTTATTATTTCCGTCCAGTTATTCAAAATGGTTTTGATTTCAGTTTTATCAACCAATGTAAATTACATTATTCCAAAATTGATTTTGTAGACGCTTCGACGACCGCTATCTTTTTGATTGGAATGTGGATGATGGCGCGACGAAAAATTGATAATTGGTATTTCTGGATTATCGGCGATTTAATCATGATTCCATTAATGATTTATAAAGGAGCAGTTATTACATCTTTTCAATACCTTGTTTTGTTGGGTATTTCTATATTGGGTCTGATAGAATGGAAGAAAAAAATCCTCCAAAAATGATGGAGGATTTTGAAGTAAACTATTTTATGATGATTTTTTTGGTTAGAATTTCTTGTCCGTTGTCATAAACTTTTAAAAGGTAAATTCCTTTAGGAAGTGCTTGAATGTTTGTTTTGATTCCTTTGGATGTTTTAGTAGAAGGACTAGTGATTTTTCGACCATTTATGTCAACTAATTTTATTGAGAGATTTTGATTCGAATTCACTTCTATATTGACCCAGTCTGTAGTAGGATTTGGATAGATCGTGATATTTTGTTTTATTTTTTCTGAAATAGATAAGTTTTCACATTTGTCGAATAAATTTTTGAAGGTGATTTGATTTCCAATCGAAACCATCGTTTTGAAACAAGAATCAGAGAAAGTCAACGCTTCCACTTTATTATTTGCGATATTATCAACATGAGAGACGTCGATTGCAATAACTTTATCATTGTACAATGAAGTGATTTGAGGGAAAACAGTGTGAGCAATAATGATATGTTTTGTCTTAAAATTGGTTAAAATATCATCAACTTGTGTTTGAGAAAGAACTTGATTTGCCATTCCGCGGTACCAGTATAATCCGGAAGCACTACCACCTGTTACAGTAGCACAATTGCCTGTACATGATTCTCCATTCATTTTTTTTCGTCCGTAGTCATTCATTTCATCCAAAGGTAATTTTAGATCAGAAACCTGTGGACTTATGCCTGCGTGTACAAAAGTGTAATCACCTACTTGTTCTATAATGTTTTTGGTTCTGAACCATTTTCCAAACGCTGTATTTGGTTCAAAGAAATCGCCATATGTCTTTTTTAAATAGCTGGCGTTTTCTATATATTTCTTGTTGACATAGCGAAAATCGTATGTCATGGTCATCATATCGTGATTCCCGATGATGTAATGTACTTTTCCTCCTTTTGCTTCAGCTTCGTTTTCTAGTTTATAGATTAACCACAGAACTTCTGTAACATAAGGCCCGCGGTCTACCATATCTCCATTCACAATTAAATGCCCGTTTTCATATGTCCATTCCAAACGATCATTCATCACACCACCGTCAATTAACATTTTTTTGAAAGCTGAAAACTGACCTTCAATATCTGATGTCATAAAGAATTTTGTTGGAGCTTGATATGTTGATAACTCTGTTTGATGTTGTTTTCTTAAAGGAACATCAAATGTCGTAGATGTAGTGGGATCAGTCACTTTAAGAATAACCTTGTCATTTGTTGTATATGTTTCGTTTACAGCACCAGCTTCCGTAATATAAGTCACTGTTATTTGATCGTTATCATAAAATACATAAGGTCCGTCTTTGTGGAAAGGAACAGGAGTTGTGTTATCTTCACTCACAAAACAATCAAACGATACATCTGAGCTTCTTGTATTTTGATTTCTAATTTCGATAGAAATAATATTTTCACCATTTACAAAATTTGAAGAAGAAACGTTGTACTGAAAAAAACTATTTTCTTTGTCGTTCGGTATAAACGTACTTAATTCATACTCATGAGGAATATCTCCGGACTGAGGAAGAAGAGAGCTTCTTAAAATTTCTTTTCCATTGATATGTAAGATCGCTGCATCATCATGAACGATATTAAAAATAACTTCTTCAGGAAGTTTTGTGACATCATCTATTGTAATTTTTTTTCTGAAAAAATAGCGGATATATCCCTTTTGGATCAAAGTGTCTTCATCCCCGTCTCCAAATCCGAAATGACCTTTTCCTTCTTTCCAATTCTTTGTATCATATGTTAAGAGAGTCCACTCTTTTTGTTGATTAGAACCGTCATCTAGGTAAAGCCAGGTAGAACCTTTTTCAAAAAATAATGGGTCATTTGGTGTTGATTGAGCGAGTAAGTTGGTTTTGATTAGGAAAATAAATAGTAATAAGAATAAATGTGTTTTCATGGATATGATTTTTTAGGAGCAAATATATCTTTTAAAGAAGGTTAGGGGATTAACAAAACTTTAAGTAATTATTAAATAATCAATTAAATGAAGACAGCCTAAAAAATCCTGAAAATAGTGAGTAAAAGAATAGCTGAAATTTATTATTTTAGCAATAATTATTAAAAAAACATCTACCTAAATAGAATTGTATGGAAAATCAACATTTATATCAACAAAACCAATTGGTTGCCGAGGCAACAAGCGTAGAAAGGGCAAATTTTTATAAACATACTTACGGTCACGTTGCCGGAGGGGTGTTAGTCTTTGTACTCATAGAATCTTTGATGTTAAAATCAGAAGCATTAGTGAGCTTCATGTTAAGTTTAACTTCTGGATATCTTTGGCTTATTTTATTAGCAGGTTTCATGGGAATTACATGGATTGCACAAAAAATGGCCTACGGATCGATTTCAAAATCTAAACAATATTTAGGCTACTTTTTATACATAGTTGCAGAAGCTTTAATTTTTGTACCAATGCTTTACATTGCCTTGTATTATGGCGGAACTTATGTGATAAAACAAGCAGCTGTAGTAACAGGCGGATTATTTGTAGGATTGTCAGCTATTGTATTTTTAACAAAAGCAGATTTCTCTATTTTACGAGGAGCATTAACTATAGGATTTTTCTTAGCAATTGGATTGATTATTGCAGGAATGTTATTCGGGTTCGATTTAGGATTATGGTTCTCAGTTGGAATGTGCGCCTTAGCTGGTGGAGCAATTTTGTACAACACTCACCAATTAAAATATGAGTTCGGAACACAACAGTATGTTGCAGCGGCATTGTCGTTATTTGCTTCATTAATGTTATTGTTTTGGTATATTTTGAGAATTTTTATGAGTAGAGATTAATCATGAAGAAACAATAAATTTGTATATTGAACCGTAGCATTTTTGTTGCGGTTTTTTTATTTAAGATACTATGACAGATAAAGAAAAAGAAGACGATAGAATACAATCTCCGTTTCGACCAAAAGATTGGAATGAGATTAGAATAAATGATTCTTGGGCGTTGTTCAAGATTATGGCAGAGTTTGTAAATGGTTACGAAGTAATGTCTAAAATAGGACCTTGTGTGTCTATTTTTGGTTCGGCACGTACTTCGTCAGATCATCCATATTATGCTTTAGCAGAAGATATTGCATACCGATTAACACAGATTGGTTTTGGAGTAATTACTGGTGGAGGTCCTGCAATTATGGAAGCTGCAAACAAAGGAGCGCAAAAGGGTGGAGGAACTTCTGTTGGATTGGGAATTACATTGCCTTTCGAAACAGAATTGAACAAATATATCGACCGCGAGTATGAAATTAATTTCGATTATTTCTTTGCACGAAAAGTAATGTTTGTGAAATATTCACAAGGATTTATTGGAATGCCAGGAGGTTTCGGAACGTTAGACGAATTGTTTGAGTCGATGACATTAGTACAAACGAAGAAAACAGGACGTTTCCCGATTGTGTTAGTCGGAACTGAATATTGGTCAGGTTTGATTGATTGGATCAAAGAAACAGTTTTGAGAGAAGGTTATATTTCTGAGAAAGATTTGGATCTTTTCCGTTTGGTTGATACAGCGGAAGAAGCCGTTGCTCATATCAAAAATTTCTACGAAAAATATAATATTAAGCTTAATTTTTAAGCAACAAAAAAACCTCATCAATTGATGAGGTTTTTTTATTTCATAAAGAATGATAATTATTGTTTAATTAATTTAGATGTTCCAATTTTTCCATTTTTAGCTTCAATATCAAGAATGTAAATACCTTTTGGTAATTCTTTGATGTTAAATTGATGTATCGCTGAAAATTTTCCTGAAAACTCTTTGATCAGTTTTCCTGTTAAATCATAGATTTTTACTTTTTCTGAATTAATATTTAATGAAAAAGAGGAAGAAACTGGATTTGGAGTTACAGAGATTTTTTCTGAATTAACCTCAATATTATCTGTTGATAAATTTGCTTTTGCATTCCCGAAAATTCTAAATTCACCTGGATTTAGATTAACTGTAAATGATGAATTTGTATTGGTGACATTCAGCGTTGTTTCGTCCATCAAATTGTACCAATTTCCTGTAAATGGAAAAAGTGGCGCAATTGCTTGAGTGCTTGTTGTGAAGTTTGCAATAACAATTACCTCATATAAATCAGACGACGATAATAAATTATTTGTAATCTGAATACGCGGTTTTAAATCTCCAGATGTAATTGTATAATTATCAGTTTCGAAAACTTTGTTGTTTAATTTAAGACCAATAATTTTTGACCAAACTTCATAAACAGATTTTCTATCGGCATTTGTTAAGTAACCAATTTCGCTTGGAATAGGTTTTGGATTGGTGCGACATCCGTCATTATTTGTTCCATCTTCGCAATGATTTATCGAGTAATCATATCCTAATTCTCCGAATTGCCACAACATTTTAGGACCAGGAATTGTAAATAAAACTGCACCAAGAGCTTTTTGTCTTTCCAAAGAAGTTTTTAAATCTTTTATATTATAAGTTCCTGATGATGCACCATATTGTAAATTCTTGTACATCATTCTTTCTTCATCATGACTTTCTGCATAGGCAACCAAATGTTTTTTCGTAAAACCTTTTACAGTATGCTTCAACCAATCAAAGTTACTATCCGAAGCATATCCCATTGTATTTTGATTAAAATTATTAGTCGCTTTACCCCAAAGCATAATTCCTTTTCCTTCATCATTACGATAATTTGCCCATTCTGTTTCTTCTTGTGCAGAACCATTGTGCCCTAAATGCTCGAAAATGATATAAGAATTAGGATCAATATTCCATTGTTTATCAGCGTATTTCTTAAGAATTGCTACACGATCTGCTTGATAATCATTGGTACAAAATTCATCATTAGCAGAACAGTTTTGCGTAAAACCTTTCGTTAAATCCCATCGAATTCCGTCCACTTTATATTCATTAATCCAATGACTAATTGTTCTTTCTACATAATATTGCGTCGGCTCTAATTGATGATTAAGATCGTAACCAACATTGTAGCTGTGTTTTGCTTCTTGATTTGCGTATGGATTATTTGCGGTTGGCTCACCAAATCCATCACCATCAGGATCATTCATCCACATTCTAACCAACGGAGATCGACCATAAACATGATTTAAAGCAACATCTAAAATGATTGAAATTCCATTTTGATGACACAAATCGATGAATTCTTTCATTTTATCTGCTGGTCCATAAGCTTTATCCAAAGCAAGATGATAAGCTGTATTATAACCCCAAGAAATATTTCCTTCAAACTCCATTACGGGCATAACTTCGATTGCGTTAATGTTTAATTTTTTGAAATAATCAAAATCATCAATTAAAGATTGCCATGTTTTTGTCGAATTGAAATCACGAATTAATAATTCGTAAATCATCAAATTCTCTTTATTTGGGCGATTGAAATTTGAAACTTTCCAATTGTATTTTGCTTGATTTGTTTGTAAAACCGAAACTTCAAATTGTTGTCCAGTAGGATATACAGGCATATTTGGGTAAGTTGCTGCGGTAATATACGGATCATCATAAGGCGATAAAACTAAAGTCGAATAAGGATCTGCAGTTTTGATTCCATCACTTGTTCGATATTGAAACGTATAGATTTCACTTGCTTTAAGATTAGATAATTCAATCCAATATAAATCCTTGTTAGTTGTATCTCGATTCATCAC
The DNA here is from genome assembly GCF_002429865.1 of Empedobacter sp. UBA5987. Classification (NCBI taxonomy): domain Bacteria; kingdom Pseudomonadati; phylum Bacteroidota; class Flavobacteriia; order Flavobacteriales; family Weeksellaceae; genus Empedobacter; species Empedobacter sp. UBA5987. The sequence continues at coordinate 79,455 of NZ_DJBB01000001.1, read as the reverse complement.
ATATTGATCAGAAAGTTGCCAATTATTGAAACTTCCGATTACATGAATAAACTCTTTTTGTAGAGCGTATAAAACCAAATATGCTTTTGTAAAATCATTATTCAAATAATTAATTCCTTCATGTAAATTAGATGGAATGGCTACATCTTTAACCGTTGGTTTGATATTAATTGTAAAAGATTTGCTTATTGTTTGACCATTAAAAGTTGCATTTAATGTATAATTCTGATTTTGTGAAATGGTATAATTTTTATCAAATGAATTACTATCATTTACTTGATCAAAAGTATTACCGTTACCTTCTAATGTCCAATTCACATGAATTGTACTTGTTGCTTGGATATTAAAACTAGAACCGCTATTCACATTGGTTGTGCTGTTTTCTAGCGGATTAGCTAAAGTAAATTTGAAAGAACCTACCGAAATAGAAAGATCCGTAGTTTGTTGTTTTCCATCTGCATTTCTAAAAACAATATTTATTGCAGTAATATTTTTAGAAGTATCAACTCCATAGAATTGATAAATAGAATTCGGGATTTCTAATTTGTAGGTTGATCCAGAAACGAAAGTTAATTTGGGTTGAGTAGTATTATTTCCCCAACTTCCAATTACATTTTCCCATTGTTTTCCATCGATAGTTACGCCTGTATGCGCATAAATATCTCCTGAATAATTGGCTAGACCTGTTCCCGTTTTGTCGAAGTTTATTACAACTGCTTGGTTTGCTTCGGGTGGAGAAGGATCTGTTGTAATTTGTGCTTTAGTAAAAGATATTACCATTAAAAGCATCAAAATAGATAGAATGTTTTTCATGTTTTGTGTGGTTTTAGAAAAAAAGCCATTAAAAAACGTAATTGAATTTTAATGGCTTTTAAAAAATTAATTGTTGATGAGAAAAAATTTTATTGAGCTTCTACTGTATAAGTTTTCTTTGTGAAATTAGCTGTGATTTTATATTTTCCAGCTTTTATTTTGATGTTGTCTCCTTTCTCAACAAGAGCACCATCAGCACCACCGTAATTACCTTTGTCCCAATCGTTATTCAATCTAAACTTATATTCTCCATCTTTCATTGTAAGAATAGTTGTCCATGAATCAATTGTTCCATCGTATGATAATTTAGTATCTGGCCCGTCCCAACCGTTTGGAGTTGCATCACCTACTAATCCCCAAGTAAATTTCTCAAGTTTGTAAGTTAGATTTGTTAAGTCCATAGTTATCTTGTAAGTACCAGCATCTACTGCGATGTTTTTACCTCCTTTTTCAAGTTTTCCATTAGATCCTCCATAATCTAACTCCCATTTGTTGTCTTGACGGAATTTGATTTCACCACCTTTTAAATCTGTGTACGCTACAAATACATTTGTAACATCAGTTTTCCAAAATTGAACATCTGGCCCGTCCCAACCGTTAGGAGTAGCAGAACCAACAACACCCCAATTTGTAGATAAATCTGTTGGATATGCTGTTATTTTTAATGTATTGACATTAGAGATTAATTGTTGAGAACTAGGTGTACCAACTGTAGAAACAATACGATATTCTATCTCTCCTTCTTTAAAAGGTTCTAATCCTAAAGCAATAACTGCTAAATTCAATTCTTTTACGGTAACATCAGCAGTTAATGTTGAAGTTGAAGAAAGAATTTGATGATTTTTAAAATTATCTCCTTTGATATCAATTTGTAATTCATATTTAGGAGGAGTATTTGTTCCATAATTTGCAGCACTCCAATTAAACGTCATTGCTGTGTTTGCAGCATTTTCTTCTAACAATTCAATTGTTGATGAAGCAGGCGTTTCTACTTTCGGTGCAACAAAAGTTGAAGGATCTAATTTGATGATATCTTCATCGTCGTTACATGCGCTTAAGGCAAAAATACTCGCACAAGCTAACGAAATATATTTTATAAAATTTTTCATCTTAATAACCTGGATTTTGAGTTAAGTTTGGATTAATGACAATAATATTGTTTGGAATTGGGAAGATAACTTTTGTAGCATCTACAGATGTTCCATTTTGAACGCCACCTTTCCAAGGCCAATTGTAATTGTTAGTATATTTATTGAAACGAATTAAATCCGTTCTACGCGTTCCTTCCCAGTACAATTCTCTTGATCTTTCAGCTAAAATGAAATCTAAGTTTAATTGTCCGTCAGTAATATTACCTGATGTATTTCCGTATGCACGAGTTCTTAATTCGTTGATTAAGTTCAATGCAGTTGCGCGGTCTCCACCAGTTCCTCCACGTAAAACAGCTTCAGCATAGTTTAAATAAACTTCTGCTAAACGAATTACTGGTACGTCTGTGTCAACATATTCTCCTGTTGCATCGTTTGCACTTTTTCCGTCTGAACGTTTGTTAGACCATTTGTAAACAGCATAACCTTCTCCAAATGTACCTATGTTGTTAATTTCAAAAGTTTGTCCATCTGTAAAGAACATTGCACGTTTATCTTTCCATGCAGTTGGATTTCCGTTACTGTCTTTTGTTGTAACAGCATCTGTAAATTGATTCACCAATGCTTTTGTAGAACGAGGACCTCCCCATCCACCATTTACACCGTAATCAGCAGCAACCATTTTTCCACCAATTGCAGCTTTTACTAAGAAAGTGGAACCTCCGTAGGTACGAGAATTATTTCCGTCAAAGTTTAAAACGAAAATAGCTTCATTTTGCGCGCCATTCGTATCATTATCAGCTAAAAATAATTCGTCGTAAGCAGAACCATTTTTATTTCCATCAGTTGTGTTAAGTGTATATCCAGCTTGCATAGCCAATTTAGAATAAGTGATGGCTTCTGTATATTTTGCTTGACCAATCCAAGTTTCTGCATTTAGATATAAACGAGATAATAATGCTTCAGCAGCTGCTTTATCTACACGTCCATATTCGTTTGCACGACCAGCTTTTAATTCAGCTTCGATTGCTTTTAATTCGCTTTCAACGAAAGTGAAAATCTCTTTACGATTGCTTTGTTTTGGTAATTCAGAAGAAACTTCTGTTACTAACGGAACATTCGCATATAAATCCATTAAGCTATAATAAGCATATGCTCTAATGAAACGAGCTTCAGCTACATATTCTTTCACTTCTGGAGTTGTGCTTGATAAAGCTTCAGCATTTGCAATAAACGAATTAGAAAAAGAAACGGTTTGTGCTAAACGATAATACATTGCTTCAACAAAACTGTTACTTGCTCCCCAAGAAATCTCATGCAAGTTTGGTAAACCTGGATCTCCCCAGCCAAGAATAGATTCGTCTGTTGTCAATACATTTAAGTTGAACATTAAACGAGTATATTGAGAAGCACCTTCGTCAATACCTTGAATATCTCCACTTCCCGCAGGTCCTTTTTGTCCTGTAAGTGCTAAAGAAGCGTATACTTTTGCTAAAGCAGATTTTGCAGTAGCAGCATCTTTGAATACATCAAATTGTGTATAAGTATCTGGATCATTTGGCATTAAATCTAAATCATCATGACATGAAGAAACAGAGAAAGCCAATGCCGCAGCTAAAATATATGTTGAAATTTTAATCTTTTTCATTGTAGTTTTCTTAGAAATTAACATTTAAACCAAATACATACGTTCTCGGTCTTGGATAAAAACTATTATCAATTCCGCGGTAAATTTCAGGATCTAAACCGCTGTAATTTGTGAATACAGCTACGTTTTGAACCGCTCCATAAAGACGAATATCTAATCCTTTGATCGCTTGTTTTAGGTTGTAACCTAATGTAATGTTATCAATACGGAAGAAAGATGCATCTTCTATAAAGTGGTCACTTAACAAATTAGTTTCTGTGATACTTGTGAAACCTGTGTTGTAGTAGCTTGAAAGCACATTAGATAAATAGTTTTGACCATTTCCTGTCGCTTTTTTGCTGTAGCCTTTAGACGAAGCCATGTTATTGTAAGCATAGTTTCCGATGTTAGCACGAGCAGTTGCACTTAAATCCCAATTTTTGTAACGGAAGAATGTATTGAATCCCATTGTTACTTTTGCGAAAGGACTTTTGTGAATATAACGATCTTTTTCGTTGATGATTCCGTCGTTGTTCAAATCTTCGTAAGCTCCTTCGATAGGCTTTCCGTTTGCATCATAAATTTGTTTGTATACGTAGAAACTAAATGGTTCTTCTCCTTCACGTTGAATTTGAATATTGTTACCAGTTCCTCCATCGATACCACCTGTTAAGTTATCAGTAGGTAAGTTGACAATTTTATTATCATTGAAAGCGATGTTGTATCCAAAAGACCAATCAAAATCTTTTGTTTTTATGATATCAGCATTGATGCTAAATTCGATTCCTTTATTTTCCATATCACCGATATTTTTATCGATCATATTTCCAAAGTTTGTAAATGGATCTACATAAACACTCGCAATTAAATCACTTGTCTTTTTCTTGTAAACATCTAATGTACCGTAGATTCTATTTTTGAATAAAGAGTAATCAATACCAGCATTTAATGTACTCGAAATTTCCCATTTTAAATCACCATTAAATGGTTGAGGACGATAAGTTTGATAGAATGTTGAACCAAATTGATAATAAGCAGTTGATTCTGATCCTTGATAACGCGTTAAGAATTGGAAGTTTCCTAATCCGTTTACATTACCAACTTTACCATAACCTACGCGTAATTTCAAATCATTTACTACAGAACTTCCTTTCAAGAATTCTTCTTTAGAAATATTCCATGCAATAGCTGCGGAAGGGAAATATCCCCATTGGTTGTCATGGCTTAATTTTGATGAAGCATCTGCACGCATAGTAGCTGTTAAGATGTAACGATTATCAAAATTATAGTTTAAACGTCCAAAATATGATAATAAAGAATAGTGATCGCGGTCTACAAATGTAAATTGATCAGAACCTTGTTGTTCTAATTCACTATCGTAATTGGTGTTGTATGTGTTAAAGTACTGATAACTATAACCTCCAACAACAGTTAATCCGTGTTGTCCAAAATCTTTGTTGAATGTTAAATATGCATCAAATAATTTGTTGTAGAATTGCGCACTAAAAGTTGTTTTAGAACCATCCCAAGTCAAAGAAGAACTTGGCATATTTGCAGTCGTTACATTGCGCCCATTCGCATTAGAAATATCATAACCTACATTAACTGTTGCAGTAACAGACGGTAAGAAATGTAATTTATAATCCATTTTTGCATTTCCTACAAAACGACGAACTTCAGATGTATCTCTGTTTTCGTTGATTAATGCAACTGGGTTAGTTGGCGCTAAATTGTGTTTTACAGCTCCATCCATCCAAGTGTGGTAACCTCCGAATACATTTGCTCCAGAGTAAACTGGTTGAGTTGGATCATACTCTAAAGCCGCTCCAATTGCACCTCTGTTTGCAAATTGATTTTCGATATAAGAACCTCGAGCATTCAATTCAAATTTTAAGTGATCATCTAAGAAAGATGGACTTAAGTTCATAGAAGCTGTTGTACGATTGATGTTATCTCCTTTCAAAATACCATCTTGATCTGTATTAGAAATAGAAAAACGAGAAGGCATTTTACCTCCAATATTTCCTGTTGCACTAAAATTGTGATCAAAACCTACAGCAGTTTTATAAATTTCTTTTTGCCAATCTGTATTTGCATTACCTAAACGAGCAATTTCGTCAGCTGTTCCTACAGATTTTACCAATTCACGGAATTGATCTGCATTCATCACATCAATATAGCCTTCTGGTTGATAAATTGATGTAACTGAATTATAGTTAAAACGGAATTTTTTCCCTTTACCTTTTTTAGTTGTAACCATTACAACCCCATTCGCAGCACGAGAACCATAAATGGCAGTTGCAGAAGCATCTTTCAAAATAGTCATCGTTTCGATGTCGTTAGGATTTAAGAAATCCAAAGGATTTCGAGAACCTCCAATATTTACTTCAGATAAAGGAACACCATCTACGACATATAATGGTTGAGAGTTTAATGATAACGAACTATTACCACGAATGATAATATTTTGTCCATCACCAGGAGCTCCTCCAGCAGATGTTACGACAACACCAGCGATTTTTCCAGTCACTAATTCTTGCGCAGATGTAATTGATCCTTTATTGAAATCTTCTGAATTTAATTGATTTACAGAACCTGTAACATCTTCTTTTTTTGCTGTACCATACCCAATTACAACAACTTCTTTCAAGTTTTCTGTCGTTTTAGACATACGAAGTTGTAATTGCGTTTGACCCGCAAAAGTTATTTCTTGATTGTCATAACCAAAAAAACTGATAACAATTATATCACCATCGTTCGCTTCTAATGTAAAATTTCCTTTTTCATCAGAAACTGTCGATTCTCCTGTTGTAATGTTCGAAACATCTGCACCAGCTAAAACCGTGTTATTAGCGCTATCTTGTACTGTTCCTTTTATCGCAGTTTGTGCAGATAAAATAGCAGGGCTTGATAAAACTAATGCTAGAAGAGATTGTTTTAAAATCCTCATATATTTTTCGTTTTGTTTCGTTAATTATTAATTTATATTTTTACTTCTCATTACCAAATGTAAGTCGTTTAATTGATTGATTGCGTATGTAATACACCGACTAACTAAACGAAAACGTTTTCGTGTTAATAAATAATTAAATTAATTGTTAGCGCTTGTTAATTTTTAATAAAAAAGACGGAAATTAGTAGAATAAGATTGATGGTTAAGGTAGAAAGAAGATTATGAAAAAGAATTTGACATTAAAACAGATTGCAAAAGAGTTAGATGTTTCGATATCAACGGTTTCTAAAGCGTTGAAAAATAGCGAAGAGATTAGTGCTGCAACGAAACAAAAGATTCAAGCATTTGCAAAATTATACAACTACAAACCGAATAATATTGCATTAAGTCTAAAGAATCGAAAAACGAAAACAATTGCCGTAATTATTCCCGAAATCGTTCACGATTTTTTCGCAATGGTAATTAGTGGGATCGAAAATCTTGCTAATCAATATGGTTATAATGTATTAATTTGTTTGTCAAATGAGTCGTATGAACGCGAAGTGATTAATATGGAGATGCTTGCGGCGGGTAGTATAGATGGATTTGTAATTTCTCTTTCGAAAGAAACTCAAGCTAAAAAAGATTATCATCATATTAAAGAAATCATCAACCAAGGAATGCCAGTTGTGATGTTCGATCGTGTCACACGTGAGGTTTATACCGATAAAGTAATTATTGATGACGTACTTGCGACACAAGAAGCAATTCAATATTTTATAAGTAAAGGACGCAAGAAAATCGGCTTTATTACGACGCCAGATTATATAAGTGTCGGACGCTTAAGAACCGAAGGATATAAAAGAACGTTGGAAGCGAATGGAATTGAAATTGACGAAAACTTGATTTTGCGTGTAGAAGACGAGAGTCAGTTGGACACTATGATTGATGAATTTTTCGAAAAAAATAAATTTGACGCAGTAATGGCAGTAAATGAATTATATGCCGTAAAAGTTTTGAGAGCTGCATTGAAAAAAGGAATTAAAGTGCCAGAAGAGTTACATTTAATTGCTTTTACAGATGGTGTAATTTCCAAGAACTCAATTCCAAGCATTTCTACAGTCAAACAAAATGCATTCAAAATGGGTGAGATTGCAGCGCGTTTATTGATTCAAAAATTAGAGTCAGAAAACGAGCATGAGCATTACATTACCGAAGTTGTCGGAACAGAATTATTACACAGAGAAACTACAACGATTTAGTAAGTTTTTTTTGGTTAAATAATTGTTACAGTTGCAATAATCCCAAAAAAAAGTTTTAACATTGTAAACAAATCAAAACATATTTTTACTTCTCAAATTACAAAAATATAGTTTTGATAAGCATAAAACGCTTATCGTAAAATACATAAAAAAATTACGATAATGAGAAAGCGTAGATTAGGATTTCTTGAAATCTGGAATTTAAGTTTCGGATATCTAGGAGTTCAAATGGGTTTCGCCTTGCAAAACGCAAATGCGAGCCGTATTCTAAGTTCATTTGGTGCCGATGTGCACGAATTGTCTTGGTTTTGGATTGTTGCACCGCTAATGGGATTGATTGTTCAACCTATTATTGGTCATTATTCAGATAATACTTGGTCTAAATTTGGACGAAGAAAACCATACTTTTTAGTAGGAGCTTTATTGGCTTCTTTCGGATTAATCTTAATGCCACAAGCAGGTGCATTTACGGCATTGATGCCTGCATTATGGATGGGTGCTGGATTCTTGATGATAATGGATGCTTCATTCAATATCGCGATGGAACCGATGCGTGCATTTGTAGCAGATATGTTGCCTTCGGATCAACGTACATTAGGATATTCAATTCAAACTGTAATTATTGGTTTAGGAGCTGTTGTCGGTTCGTGGTTGCCTTATATTTTGAGCAACTGGTTTGGTGTTTCAAGTATTGCAGCGGAAGGAGAAGTTCCGTTTCACTTAATTTTATCATTCATTATTGGAGCAATTGCAATTATTGTAACCGTTTTAATTACCATTTTTACAACAAAAGAATATTCGCCAGAAGAATTAGACGCTTTCGAAAAAGCAGAAGGTAGAGAACCAATTGTTGAAGAAAAAGCAAGCTTAACACAGATTTTTACCGATTTTGGGAATATGCCAAAAACGATGAAACAATTAGGTTTGGTACAGTTCTTTACGTGGTTTGCATTATTCGGTATGTGGGTATTTGCTACGCCTGCAATCGCTCATCATGTGTACGGTTTGTCTTTGAGTGATACACATTCAGAAACGTACCAAAAAGCAGGGGATTGGGTTGGAATTATCTTCGGAGTTTACAACGGAATTTCTGCAATATTCGCCTTCTTTTTACCAGCAATAGCCTTAAAATTTGGTCGAAAAACAACACATGCTATTTCATTAATTTGTGGAGGATTAGGATTAATTTCAATCTATTTTATTCACGATCCAAAATTATTAATCCTTTCCATGATCGGAGTAGGAATCGCTTGGGCAAGTATCTTATCGATGCCTTATGCAATTTTAGCGGGAGCAATTCCAGCTAAAAAAATGGGTGTTTACATGGGAATTTTCAATTTCTTCATTTGTATGCCTCAAATCGTCAACGCATTGTTAGGCGGTCCAATTGTAAAATATTTATATCACGATAATCCAATTTTCGCCATTGTTACCAGCGGTGTTGCGCTAATTATTGCAGCACTTTTTGTAACGCGCGTAAAAGATGTGGATGAACCAATCAAAGCATAATCATTTTGAAAACTAAAGCATTTATTTTTGATTTAGATGGTGTCATCGTCGACACTGCAAAGTACCATTATTTAGCATGGAAAAAATTAGCGAATAATCTAAACATCGATTTTACGCACGAACATAACGAATTATTGAAAGGTGTTTCTCGTGTGCGATCATTAGAAATTATTCTTGGATTGGGAAATGTTGAAGCTTCTGATGAGCAGAAAAACGAATGGTTAATTCAGAAGAACAAAGAATATTTAGAATACATTGATAAGATGGACGATTCTGAAATTTTACCAGGCGTTATGGACGTTTTAAACTTTCTAAAAGAAAACAATCAACCAATTATTTTGGGATCAGCTTCTAAAAATGCACGTCCAATTTTAGAGAAAGTTAATATTCTAAATTATTTCGATGATATCGTAGATGGAAACGATGTTTCTAACGCAAAACCAGATCCAGAAGTTTTTATCGTTGGAGCGAAAAAAGCGAATCAAACAAACGAAAATTCAATTGTATTTGAAGATTCTGTTGCAGGAATTGAAGCAGCAAATGTAGCAGGAATGACAAGCATCGGAATTGGAGAAGCTTCGGTTTTGAATGAAGCAAAATACAACTTTAATAATTTTACTGAAATCTCAACAGATTTCTTGGTCGAATTAATCAATCAATAATTATACAAACTACATACAACAAACAAAATGAATCAAGATTATATCATCCCGAATGCGTGGTCAATTATCGAAGAAGGGTTTGAAAAAGATCGTGTAAAATCGTCTGAAAGTTTATTTTCTATTGGTAATGGAGCAATGGGACAACGTGCCAATTTCGAAGAATTTTATTCAGGTGATACATTTCAAGGAAGCTATATTGCCGGCGTTTATTATCCTGACAAGACAAAAGTGGGATGGTGGAAAAACGGTTATCCAGAATATTTTGCAAAAGTATTAAATGCGCCAGTTTGGATTGGAATTGACATCGAAATTAACGGTGAAAAATTTGATTTAAACACTTGTAAAGAAGTTAAAAATTTCCGTCGCGAATTGAATATGAAAGAAGGTTTATTGGATCGTTCATTTAATGCGGTTTTACCTTCTGGATTAGAAATTGAGGTTTTTGTTCGACGTTTTCTTTCTGCTGATTTAGATGAATTAGGAGCAATTAAATATGACATCAAACCAATCAATGGAGATGCGAAAATTGTCTTCAAACCTTATGTTGATGCAGCTGTAAAAAACGAAGATGCGAACTGGGAAGAGATTTTTTGGGAACCAATTTCTTCTGAAATTAAAGGTGAACAAGGTTTCGTTCAAGCGCGTACGTTCAAAACTCATTTTGAAGTCGTAACATTTATGCAGAATAAAATCTTAGTAAATGGAAGTTATCAACAAATCGTGCCAACAAATGCTGTTAAAACTGAAACAAAAGTAGAATTCACATACGAAGTTGAGGTAAAAGCAAATGATACAGCGACAATTGAGAAATTTGGAGGTTATGTAGTTTCGACAAATCATCCTAAAAATGAATTAATTAACGCTGCCGAAAATGTATTATCTCAAGCAAATGAACAAGGTTATGAACAATTGTTAATAAACCAAAAAGAAGCTTGGGCAAAGATTTGGGAAATGGCTGATATCACTATAGAAGGAGATACAAAAGCGCAACAAGGTATTCGTTTTAATATTTTTCAATTAAATCAAACGTATTCTGGAAAAGATGAGCGTTTGAATATCGGTCCAAAAGGCTTTACGGGAGAGAAATATGGAGGTTCTACATATTGGGATACAGAAGCATATTGTTTGCCATTTTACATGGTAACAAAAAATCAAGAAGTTGCGCGAAACTTATTAATGTATCGTTTTAATCAATTGGATAAAGCGATTGAAAATGGAGAAAAATTAGGCTTCAACAAAGGTGCAGCTTTGTATCCGATGGTTACGATGAATGGTGAAGAATGCCATAACGAATGGGAAATTACATTCGAGGAAATTCACCGTAATGGAGCTATTGCATTTGCGATTTACAACTATGTTCGTTTTACGGGAGATCAAACGTATATTCCAGAAGCTGGTTTAGAGGTTTTATTAGGAATTGCACGTTTTTGGAAACAGCGTGTGAATTGGTCAAACGACAAAAAACAATATGTGATGTTAGGAGTTACGGGACCTAACGAATATGAAAATAATGTCAACAACAATTTCCATTCAAATTATTGTGCACAATGGTGTATGAATTATTTGTTGGAACAAGTTGAAAACGTCAAAACAAATTATCCAGAGGATTTCGCTCGAATCGCTGCAAAGAGAAGTATTACTGATGCTGAATTAGCAGAAATGAAAGAAGTTGCAGAGAATATTTATTTTCCATTCAGTGAAGAATTAGGAATTTATTTACAGCAAGATGGTTTCTTGGATAAAGATTTAACACCTGTTTCTGAATTACCAAAAGAAGAACGTCCAATTAATCAAAAATGGTCATGGGACAGAATTCTACGTTCGGCTTATATCAAACAAGCAGACGTTTTACAATCGTTCTATTATTTCGAAGATCAATTTTCGAAAGATCAATTAGAAAAACATTTTGATTTTTACGAACCATTAACAGTTCACGAATCATCATTATCACCTTGTGTTCACTCTATCCAAGCGGCAACGTTGGGGAGAATGGAGCAAGCGTATACATTTTATTTGAGAACTTCTCGTTTAGATTTAGATGATTATAACAAAGAAGTTCACGAAGGATTACACATCACATCTATGGCAGGAACTTGGATGTCGATTGTAGAAGGATTTGGTGGAATGCGTGTGAAAAACGATCAATTGTATTTTGAGCCGCGTTTACCAGAACAATGGGAAGGTTTTACATTTAAAGTAAATTTCCGTCATCAAATCCTAAAAGTTATTGTAAATAAAGGAGAAACAACATTTGAATTGGAAGGAACAGAACCGTTAGAGGTTTATGTTTTCGACCAGAAAGTAGTTGTTCAGCCTTCGATTTAATAAAGGGAATCTAATACCTTGAAGGCTTCGGTTTTCAGGGTATTTTTATTTAGAGTAGTACGTTTTAAGTTCTAAGTTTATTCTGAAAACCTATTTTAAAAAAGTCATCTTGAACTCATTTCAGGATCAAATGAAGCAGATAATGAGAAGATTAAACAAGTTCAGCTGGACAGAGAATTTAAAAAAGATTCTTCGATAAACTCAGAATGACAATTTCATTAATGTAGTAAAGTAAATTTCATACAGAGCTTGTCGAGGTATCAAAAAAAACAAAACACATGAAAAAAATACTATTATTATCATCTTTCCTATCAACATTTGCTTTTGCACAAATTCAAAAAGTGGAGCCAATGTTTTGGTGGAAAGGAATGAAAAATCCAGAAGTTCAAATTCTAGTTTATGGAAAAGATATTAGTAAATACAATATTGAATTATCAGATAATGTTAAAATTCAAAATTTACAGAAAACTGAAAATCCAAATTATGTTTTTGTAACGATTAATACGAATGAAGTAAACAAATCATCATTCAAAATTAACATCAAAAACAAAAATAAAATTGTTGATTCGTATACATATGAATTAAAAAATCGTCAACCAAATTCTGCAAATCGAACATCTTTTACATCAAAAGATATGGTGTATTTGATTATGCCAGATCGTTTCGCAAATGGTGATGAAAGCAACGATTCGAAGAAAGAATTAACAGATAAAGCCAATCGTTCTATTCCAGATGGTCGTCATGGTGGGGATTTGCGAGGAATCATCAACAATTTAGATTATTTACAAAATCTTGGTGCAACAGCGGTTTGGTTAACGCCTGTTAATGAAGATAACGAAAAACAACATTCGTATCACGGCTATGCACAAACTGATTTTTATAAGATTGATGGACGTTACGGAAGCAATGAAGATTATCGCGAATTATCACAAAAATTAAATCAACGAGGAATGATGTTGATTCAAGATTATGTGACAAATCATTGGGGAATTTCGCATTGGATGATTCAGGATTTACCTTCAAAAGATTGGATCCATACATTTCCAGAAGGAGAAAATGGATTCCGTCGTTCGAATTATAGAACAACAACCCAATTTGATCCTAATGCTTCAGAGATTGATAAAATAGGCGCATTAAATGGTTGGTTCGATACGACGATGCCAGACATCAATCAAGCAAATCCATTAGTATTAAAGTACATCACTCAAAATGCCATTTGGTGGATGGAATATGCCGAATTAGGAGGTTTACGTGTAGATACATATCCTTACAATAACAAAGAAGGAATGGCAACTTGGGTAAAAGCAATTACAGATGAATATCCCAATCTAAATGTAGTAGGAGAGGCGTGGATGCATTCGCCAGCTCATGTATCGTATTGGCAAAAAGATTCTAAAATTGCTGAAATCGATAATTATAATTCGTATTTACCTTCTGTAATGGATTTTCCATTGTTTTCAGAATTGCCAAAAGCAATCAAGGAAGAGGAATCGTGGGATAAAGGAATGATTAAATTGTATAATTCGTTCACCAATGATTTTCTATATCCAGATATCAACAATATGTTTGTGTTTATGGAAAATCACGATACAGAACGTTGGAACGAAATTATGAATGGAGATGTGAATGATTATAAACTTGGTTTGTCATTAATTTCGACTGTTCGCGGAATTCCTCAAGTATATTACGGGTCTGAAATTGGGATGCGAGGAGATAAAAGTAAAGGTGATGCAGCAATTCGACAAGATTTTCCTGGAGGTTGGAAGTCAGATAAACAATCGGCTTTTACAAATGAAGGAAGAACTTCGGAGCAAAAAACGTTTCACGATTTTACAGCAAAACTTTTCAATTGGCGAAAAAATAAAGAAGTTATTCATTCAGGAAAAACAAAACATTACATGCCACAAAATAATGTTTACGTTTATTTTAGATACAATGAAAACGAATCTGTAATGATTATTTTGAATGCAAATCCAGAAAAACAAACGTTCAAATTAGATCGTTTTGCAGAATCATTAAACGGATTTACTTCTGGAAAAGATATTATTTCGGACAAAGTTTTACCAATCAATACAAACGGAGAAATCACAATTGATGGTAAATCTTCGATGATTATTGAACTTGGAAAGTAGTAGGTTTCACGTTTATTCTGAAAACGTATTATAAAAAATGGCATTAAATATATGACGTAAATAAAATTTAAAAAGTGAAGAGTAAAAATGATTTAATGAGCGATAGCGAATTTTTAAATCATTCTCGAAACGGTTTAAATTTTTAGTCAAATAGATTTACCGCCTTGACTTTTTTGATTCGTTTTTGTGTCAAGACAAAAATGAATGAAATATAAAAGTCATCCTGAATTCATTTCAGGATCACATAAAGTAGAGAATGAGAAGCTGAAACAAGTTCAGCTTGACAAGAAATTTATTGCTTTACGCATTAGGCGTAAAGCATAAAACAGACAATAAAACAAAAACAAGAAATATGAAAAACTTTAAGTTTATACTGGGGTTAGGAATCGCGATGATGAATATGGTTTATGGACAAGAATTGAAATCTCCAAACGGAAATTTTGTAATGGATTTTTCGTTGTCTAAAGATGGAAAACCTACTTATCAGTTAAAATACAAAGGAAAAGATGTGGTTAAACCAAGTCATTTAGGATTTGAGTTTAAAACGAAGCATAAAGAAATGGATTTTGCAGTGCAAGATCGAGTAGAAGATGAGCGTGCAAAAGACATTGCAAACTTCTTATCAGGTTTCAAAATTATTGATACTAAAACATCAACTTTTGATGAAACTTGGAAACCGGTTTGGGGAGAAGTAGACAAAATCAGAAATAATTTCAACGAATTAGCGGTGACGGTTTCTCAACCAAATACAGATAGACAAATGATTATTCGTTTTCGTTTGTTTAATGAAGGATTAGGTTTCCGTTACGAATTCCCAGAACAAAAGAATTTGAAATATTTTGTGATCAAAGAAGAGCATTCGCAATTCGCAATGGCAGGAGATCATACTGCTTTTTGGATTCCTGGTGATTACGATACGCAAGAATACGATTACACAGAATCTAAATTATCAGAAATTAGAGGATTATTTGATAAAGCTTATATTGGAAATGCGTCTCAACAAGCTTTCTCAAAAACAGGTGTACAAACAGCTTTGATGATGAAAGCAACAAACGGACTTTACATCAATTTACACGAAGCAGCGTTGATTAATTATCCTGCAATGAGTTTAAATTTAGATGATAAAACATTAACGTTCGAATCTTGGTTAACTCCTGATGCTTTGGGTGACAAAGGTTATTTGCAAGCGCCTTTCAATACGCCTTGGCGTACAATTATTGCGAGTGATGATGCACGAGAAGTTGCTTTCAAAGGTCCGCAATTGGTTTATAATTTGAATGAACCTTCAAAAATTAAAGATACTTCTTGGATCAAACCTGTAAAATACGTTGGTGTTTGGTGGGAAATGATTACAGGAAAGAGTTCTTGGGCATATACAGATGATTTCCCGACAGTACAATTAGGTGTAACCGATTATAAAAATGCGAAGCCAAACGGAAAACATGGAGCAAATAACGAACATGTAAAAGAATACATCGATTTTGCTGCAGAAAACGGATTTGATGCTGTTTTAGTTGAAGGTTGGAACGAAGGTTGGGAAGATTGGTTCGGTAATCACAAAGACTATGTGTTCGATTTTGTAACACCTTATCCAGATTTTGATGTGAAAATGTTAAATGCTTATGCAAAATCTAAAGGTGTAAAAATTATGATGCACCACGAAACTTCGGGTTCTATTCGTAATTATGAAAGACATTTGGAAAAAGCCTATAAATTCATGAACGATAACGGTTATACATCTGTAAAAAGTGGATATGTAGGTGATATCGTTCCTCGTGGAGATTATCATTACAGCCAAAATACGATTAATCATTATCAATATGCAATCGAAAAAGCGGCTGAATATAAAATTATGGTTAATGCTCACGAAGCGGTTCGTCCTACAGGAGTTGCGCGTACATGGCCAAATTTAATCGGAAACGAATCAGCACGTGGAACAGAATACCAAGCTTTCGGTGGTTCTAAACCAAATCACGTAACAGTTTTACCTTTCACGCGTCTTTTAGGTGGACCAATGGATTACACGCCTGGTATTTTCGAAATGGATGTGAAGAAATTAAATCCAAACAACCATTCTCACGTTAATTCTACGGTTGCAAATCAGTTGGCTTTGTACGTAACAATGTATTCGCCTTTGCAAATGGCTGCTGATATTATTGAGCATTACAAACAATTTTCTGATGCATTTCAATTCATCAAAGATGTGCCTGTAGATTGGCAAGATTCTAACTATTTAGAGGCAGAACCAGGAAGATATTTAACAATTGCACGTAAAGACAAAAATTCGAATAATTGGTTTGTTGGAAATGTAAATGGTGAAACACCTCGTTCAACGAAAATCAAATTAGATTTCTTAGATAAAGGGAAAAAATACGAAGCGAAAATCTATGCTGATGCCAAAGATGCGCATTACAAAACAAATCCTCAAGCCTATAAAATTGAAACAAAAAAGGTTGATTCAAAATCTGTGTTAGATTTAACATCTCAAGCTGGAGGAGGTTTTGCAATTAGTATCAAAGAGATTAAATAAATTTTAGATTTAAAAAGTTTTAAGTTCTAATTTCACGTCACTTTGAGTGAATTTTCGAAATGAAAATGGAGAAAATTTGTATCGAGAAGTAAGAAGTGAATATTCGTCTAATTTCTCGATACGATTCTTATCAGAATAACTCGAAAAGACAAATAAAAGTCATCCTGAATTCATTTCAGGATCACATAAAAGTAGAGAATGAGAAGCTGAAACAAGTTCAGTTTGACAGAGAATTATAAAGATTTTTCGATAAACTCAGAATGACAATTTTATTAATGACAATAAAGTAAATGTCATTCCAACGAAAAGAGGAATCTAAAAAAAGTTTTAAGTAATATGTTCTACGTTATAAGTTGAGAAATAATTCACTTAAAACGTAGAACTTAAAACATACAACATAATTATGAAAAAAATACTTTTCACGTTAGGAATAGCTTCATTGTTTTTAAGCTCTTGTTCAAAAACAACAACACAAGCTACGCAGACAAATCATTCAGAAAAACAACTATTTGTTTGGAATGGTGCAAATATTTATTTTTTATTGACCGATCGTTTCGAGAATGGAGATAAAAAGAATGATGTTAATTACGGGAGAACTGCTAAAACATCTAAATTAAGAGGTTTTGAAGGAGGAGATTTTCGTGGGGTAATCAATAAAATAGAAGATAATTATTTTTCAGATTTAGGAGTTAATGCGATTTGGATGACGCCAATTGTAGAGCAAATTCACGGTTTTGTAGACGAAGGACAAGGAAAAACATATGGATTTCACGGTTATTGGACAAAAGATTGGACGTCGATTGATAAAAACTGGGGAACTGAAAAAGAGTTGCAAGAATTAGTTGACAAAGCGCATGCGAAAGGCATTCGTATTATGTTGGATGCGGTGATTAATCACACAGGTCCAGTCACAAATTCGGACGGTGTTTTTCCTGCTGATTGGGTTCGTGTTTCACCACAATGTACCTATGAGTCTTACAAAACGACAATTGAATGTACGTTGGTGAAAAATCTACCAGACATTTTAACGGAATCAGAAAATGATGTGATGTTACCTCCGCAATTGTTAGCAAAATGGTCGCAAGAAGGTCGTTTGGACAAAGAAGTTGCTGAATTGAATGCTTTTTTCGCGAAATATAATCTTCCAAAAGCACCGAAATATTATATCATGAAATGGCTTTCAGACTATATTCGTAAGTACGGAATTGATGGTTATCGTGTCGATACGGTGAAACATACGGAAGAAAATGTTTGGAAGAAATTCGAAGAAATTTGTCAAGATGCGTTTGCTGAATATAAAGCGAATAATCCTATAAAAGTATTGGATCAAAATAAGTTTTTCTTGTTAGGAGAAGTTTATGGATATTCGATTAATGATGGTCAGCAATATAATTTTCCTGATAAAACGGTTAATTATTTCGAGAATGGATTTGATGCGTTAATCAATTTCGATTTGCGTTCAACTCAAAAAGAATCTAATCAAACTGTTTTTGATCGATACAATGATATTCTTCAAAACAAAATGAAAGGAAAATCTGTGATGAGCTATATTACCTCGCACGATGATGGTTCGCCTTTTGATAAAGATCGTCAAAATCCTTGGGACGCTGGAACTCGATTGTTGTTGGCGCCAGGAATTTCGCAAATTTATTATGGAGACGAAACGGCTCGTCCTTTAGAGATTGAAGGTGTTGATGGAGATGCAAATCTTCGTTCGAATATGAATTGGGAAGATATTAAACCAAATTCAGAAACGGAATCATTATTGAATCATTACCAAAAATTAGGACAATTTAGACGAAATCATCCAGCAGTTGGAGCAGGAAATCAAACAGATTTGCAAAATTCTCCGTATATTTTTACAAGAAAATATAAAACAGACGAAGTGGTGATTGGATTGGAAATGCCAATTGGTAAAAAAACAATTAATGTAAGTTCTATCTGGAAAGATGGTACTAAAATTCGCGATGCTTATTCAGGTTTTTCAGGAAAAGTTGTGAACGGAAATTTAGAATTGAATACGACTTCTGATATTGTATTATTGGAAAAAGTGAATTAATTTTTTGAGAAGTAATAGAAGAAAAATGATAAAAAAAATAGTTGGTTTAACCTTGATAACAACTTTGTTTTTGACAAGTTGTGAAAGCAAAAAGGAAACAAAGTCAGAAGACGTTAAAAAAGAAAGGAAAGAACAAAGTATTTTGCCTTTTACGGCTGATATGGCGGAAACTTCTGTGATTTATGAAGTGAATGTTCGTCAATTTTCGCCAGAAGGAACTTTTGCTGCGGTAACAAATGAGATTTCGAATATCAAAAAATTAGGTGTTAAAATCCTTTGGATTATGCCTATTTATCCAATTGGAGAAGAAAATCGAAAAGAAGGTTTAGGTTCGTATTATTCGATCAAAGATTATAGAGGAATCAATCCAGAATTTGGAAATGCCGAAGATTTTAAGAAATTAGTTGATGAAGCGCACAAAAACGGAATCTATGTGATTTTGGATTGGGTTGCGAATCACACGGCTTGGGATCATCCTTGGGTAAAACAACATCCCGATTGGTACGAACAAGATAAGAACGGAAAAATGCATTCTCCTTACGATTGGTCGGATGTTGTGGCATTAAATTTCGATAACAAAGAAATGCGCAAACAGATGATTGCCGATATGAAATATTGGTTAGATGATTTCAAAATTGATGGTTTCCGTTGTGATATGGCGCACGAAGTTCCAACAGATTTTTGGAACGAAGCAAAACCACAATTGGCAAAAGGTCGCGAAATTTTTATGTTAGGTGAAACAGAGAAGCCAGATTTATTAGCAAATAATGCGTTCGATGCCGCTTATGGTTGGGAAATTCATCATATCATGAATGACATTGCAAAAGGTAAAAAGAATGTTTCTGCGATTGATGCGTACATGGATTCGATTCCGAAAAAATGGCAAGCGGATGATTATAAATTATTATTCACATCAAATCATGACGAAAATTCTTGGGCTGGAACTGAGTACGAAAGAATGGGTGATGCGGTCGAAACATTTGCTGCATTAACGTATACTTTACCAGGAATTCCTTTGATTTATAATGGACAAGAAGAAGATTTTAATCGTCGTTTAAAATTCTTTGTTAAAGATTCTATTGATCGTAATCCAACTTCAAAAATGCGTGGCGTTTACGAAAAGTTAGGAGAACTTAAAATCACAAATGAAGCATTTAATGGAGCGAAAAAAGCGGCTTCTTACGAACGTTTGAAAACATCTGATGATAAATCTATCTTAGCGTTTAAGCGTCAAAAAAATACGACAGAAGCTTATTTTATTGCGAATTTTACGAAAGCAAATAAAGAAATTACAGTTCCAATCAATGGGGTGTATAAAAATTTTATGAACAACGAAGATGTGACATTTGATGCTACAACAAAACTGAAATTAAAACCTTGGGAATACCTGATTTTAGTTCAGAAGAAAAAATAAACTCTTAAAAGCTGGTTAAATTTTTAACCAGTTTTTTTTATGGTATAATGCTTGTTGATAAACGTTTAAAATCCAAATCATGAGAAAAATAATTTTATCAACAGCCGCCATTTTAAGTTTAGTTTTATCTTCGTGCGAATCGAAGAAAACAGAAAACACAGAAGTTGTAACAAATAAATCTGAAGTTGCAGAACAGCCAATTGTTTTGGAGAGTGATATTGCAAATCATCCAGAGTCATCGACTTCGTCAAATACCTATGTGGTTTTGCAAGATAATGGTCAACAAAAAACAGTAAATATTGACCCGAATGAAACCGTTATTTCAGCAAATAATTTGCCTGTTAATGCACAAAATTTTGTTTCGAAAAACTTTGGTAATATGGAGTTCGTGAATGCAATAAAAGAAGTTGAACGCAATATCACAACATATAATATTCAGTTGAAAGACGGAACAAAAATAGAATTTACAGATAATGGAGATTGGAAGGAGGTGAAAAATGGTCTAGGAAAAGCGATTCCGATTAAATTTTTCCCAGATAATATTCAAAAATATCTTCAAACTAAATATCCTAAAATTGATGCGAAATCAATTGAAATGGATACAAAAGATAAAGAAATAAAAGTAGAATTGTTACAAAATAATGTCGATTTGAAATTTGATTTGAATGGTAATTTTATCAAAATTGATTAATCACATACATCAAAAACCTTATCAATAGATGAGGTTTTTTTTATTTCTGATTTTTAAAATTTACAATAACCTTCACATCAACTTTTCGCAATTTTCAATATATTTATAGTAGAAAAAATCAACCAAAATGGATAAAAAATATTTGAGATCGCTAATTTTTAGACATCTCGATGGTTTGGTAACGGCTCCGGTATTAAGCGCTTTGGCTAAAAAAGGAGCTTTGCATTACATTGTCGAGCACAAAACTATACAGTTAGAAGAATTGACAAAAGAATTTCAGGCAAACGAAGGTTATCTAAATGTTGCTTTGCGTGTATTGGCTTCGCAGAATATGTTAGAATATTCGGTGGACAATGCGAAAGATAATGTCGAAATTCAAACCAATAAATATTCGGATCGAGCATTTACAAATATTGATATTTACCATGATTTAGCTGTTTTTTTGGCAGAAAATGAGGTAATCAATCAACATGATTTTTCGGATGAGTTTTGTAAAAAATGGATCAAATTATTTGATAAATATAAAACTTATTTGATGACTGCTGATGACGAAGAGTTTCTTGAAAAACCTTTGCATTATCAAATTACCAAACATATCGAAGGCGTTTTAGTTGGACCAATTATTGTGCGAATGGGAATGAGCGGTTTGTTTCATAAATACTTTATGGAAGCCTCTTTCAATCCAGATGAATTTCACAAAAATCCACAAACTTTCGAAAAAATATTGGAAAGATTAACCGAATTAGGTTGGTTTACTAAACACGAAAAAAACTATAAATTCACCGAAATAGGATTGTTTTTTGCGCGTCGTGCAACATCGTATGGTGTTACAGTTTCTTATTTACCAATGTTTGCAAAGTTGAATGATTTACTTTTCGGTTCGCCAACAAAATTGCGTGAAATTACCGATGGTGAAGATGAGCAACATGTTAATCGCGAAATGAATGTTTGGGGTAGTGGAGGAGCGCATTCCACTTATTTCAAAGTGATAGATGAATTTATTGTAGATATTTTCAATCGTCCGATAGAAGAGCAACCGAAAGGGATTTTGGATATGGGATGTGGAAATGGAGCGCTTTTGCAACATTTGTATGATGTCATAGAACGTCAAACCTTACGCGGAAAACATCTAGACGAATACCCACTTTTCTTGGTTGGTGCAGATTATAATCAAGCAGCATTGAAAGTAACGCGTGCCAATTTAATTAAAAATGATATTTGGGCAAAAGTGATTTGGGGCGATATTGGCGATCCAGATCGTTTGGCAACGGATTTGAAAAATGATTATTCAATAGAGTTGAGTGATTTATTAAATATCCGTACATTTTTAGATCATAATCGAATTTGGGAAGATGTAAATGATGTCAAAACAAATCGAATTAGTGCTTCTACAGGAGCTTTTGCGTTTAGAGGAAAACGATTGTCAAACAATGATGTGGAACAAAATTTATTGAATCATCTCAAAAAATGGGCGCCTTATGTAGATAAATTTGGATTGTTATTGATCGAATTACATACAATTGCTCCAGATTTAACGGCGGAGAATTTAGGAAATACGCCGGCAACAGCGTATGATGCGACGCATGGATTCTCGGATCAATATATTGTGGAAGTAGATGTTTTTCATCGTATTTGTCAAGAAACAGGTTTGGTTCCAGATAAAACATTGTTCAAAAAATATCCAAATAATGAGTTGGCAACAGTTAGTATTAATCTTTTGAAACGATAATATTTAAAAAATATATTAAATCAAAAAAAAGCTCAGCAATTGCTGAGCTTTCTTGGTTAGTCTTGTATCAATAATTAGTTTAGGGTTATTTTTGCTTGACTAATCTTAAATCCATTTTCGTAAACATTGAACGTGTAAACTCCTTTTTGGAATTCCTCGTTTTCCCAATCAAACGTAATATTTTTTGTTTGTCCGTTTGTGTAATTAAAGTTGATTGCATCAGAGAAATTTACTGTATCTCCAGATCTCAATTCAATTTGTCCACCTTGTGCATTTCCATATCTTCCTAAAGTTCCATCAGGATTATAGATAGCAACATATAATTTTTTCTCTCCAGATTCTGTTCTCGAATTACGATCTACATCAAAAGAAACACGAATTTTATCTATACGTTTTGCACGTGTTTTTTCAACTTCTTTTCCGCTATTTCTTACACGAATTCCTTTGATTTGTTGATTCGAAACAGATAAAGTTGAACTTAATTCATTAATCTTTCCTTTCGAAATTGCATTGTCTTTTTGACGAACACTTTTTTCTGTTTCGTAGTTATATGTTAACTCTTTATTGTTTTCTCTTAAATTGTTGTTATCTGTTGTTAAAGCAGAATTTTTATTATTTAATTCGTCAACACTACGTACAAGAATTGCATTTTCTTTTTGTAAACGCGCAACTTCAGATTTGTAATTTTTTACACTTCCTTCTAAATCGTTAATCATTTTACGAGCACGATTCATTTCCTCTGCAGTTGGATTGTCTTTATCTAAAATTTCTTGAATATCTTGATTCTTTAACTGAATCATATTTTCTTTATCGCTCAATAAATTGTTACGATCTTCGATGCGTGCTTTATATTGTGTATAGTCGTTTAAAATCGAATCATATTGTTTACGAATTTGATCCTTTTGACCTGTTTCGTTTTTAAGGATTTGAGAATTTAAAGATTCATTTTTTTCAAGATTTCCGATCTGATTTGCTTGATAAATATTATATCCTACACTTCCTGCTAATAAGATTCCGACTAATGCCAAAGGAACTACTAAACCATTTTTTCCTTTGTTTGTTGGTTGATTGTTTTCTTCTAATCCTTGCATATGAACTATTATTTAAGGTTAATTGTTTTTTTATTGTTTTTAGTGTTAAGAAATTATGATGCCAAAAACTTAGTATGATGTTAAAATGAGGATTTTTTAACAAATTTTTTCACATTTTAGACCGAAAATGAATAATTATGCAGATTCTTATTCTAAATAAATCATAAAAAAAGCTTCAGATTATTCTGAAGCTTTTTTTTAATTAATATGAATTGTATTTACTTTTTATCAAAAGTTCCTGTGTAAACAGAAGTTAATTTATCTAAAGAAATGTACTTTTTGAAAACCTCGTTTACTTGGTTTACATTAAGAGCATCTACTTTTTTCTCTAAATTATCAAATTCATCAAACGTAATTCCATTCAATAAATAACCATTCGATAAGCCTAACAAAGTTCCGTCAGTTCCCAAAGAAGTTGTACGACCGTTTTTCCAACTTACAATATTTGTTTTCAATTCGTCCGCTGTGAAACCATCTTTCAATGCTTTTGCAACTTCTTCTTTCAATGCTTTTTCAACTGCTTCACGTTTTGTAGGGTTTAAAAATGCATAATATCCCCAAGAAGCTACATCGTTTTTAGGATCGTTTGGAATCGAAACATATGAACCTGCACCATAGCTGATTCCTTCTTTTTCTCTTAATCGCATTGGAATACGAGCAGATAAAAATCCTCCACTTCCAATCATTTCATTTGCCATAACCATTGCGGCGTAATCAGCACTTTCACGATTCATTTTGAAGTTAATTGATCCAACTGCAGCAGCATTTTCTTTGTCTGGAATGTTATAAAGTTTATCCTCTTTTTTCGTTGCTGTAAAAGTTGGATACGCTTTTTCGTACTTCGATTTGCTATTCCATTTACCAAAAGTATCGTTTAATAATTTTTCAACTTTCGCTTTGTCATTTGTTCCAATAATAGAAACAACACCATTTTGTGCACCTAAAATATTTTTATAAAAATCAACTAAATCAGCTTGTTTGATTTTCTTTAAATCATCTTTTGTTTCAGTAAAAGAAGCTGTATAAAAAATAGAAGATTTAGGATAATTAGATGTTAAACGACTAATTTCGTTAAAGGCAAATGCTTGCGGATCGTTTGTATTTGCATCTAAATATGTTATGTATTCATTTACAGATTTTGCTAATTCAGCTTCAGGAAAAGTTGGTTCTGTAATGATTTGACGCACGACATCCATTGTTTTGTCTAATGAATTTTTGTACGTATTAATTGTTACAGATAAATTTTGTCCTCCAAATCTAAATCCAACCGAAGATTTTAAAGCATCTAATTGATCTTTGATTTGTTCTTTTGTTAAATTCTTCGTTCCAGACATTAACAATTCAGCCGTTAATTGACCGATCATTCCTTTGTTTGCCAAATCTTTTTCATTCGAAACAGGTAAATTAAATGAAAGAATTACTTTTTCACCTTTAATTTCTTTGTCGATGATTCCATATTTTAGACCATTGTTCAATTTTCCTTCTGCATAATGAGCTTTTAAGTTTTTGATTGAAGCTTCAAATGGTTTTGCTTCTTTCTCAACTGCACGACCTTTGTAATTCGAAACTAATTCTGTAATCTGTTTATTCGTTAATTCAGCTGGTTTTACACGAATTTCATCTTTTGTCGGAATAAAAGTTCCAACTGTTCTATTATTCGCTTTAAAATATTTTTCAGCTACACGTTTTACATCTTCTTTGGTTACTTTTTCGATATTATCGCGGTATAAGAAACCTAAACGATAATCACCCGCACCAACAATTTCTGTTAAACCAATGGCATAATTAATCGTATTATTTTTTTGATTTTCGATGTTTTTCACAATACTTGCTTTCGCACGTTGTACATCTTGATCAGTATAATTAATTGTAGCAACTTTGTCTAATTCTGCACGAATATCATTTTTCGTTTGTTCGATGTTTTTCTCTTTTGGAATTTCAGTTCCGATATAGAAGAAACTTGCATCACGAACTTCTGGACTATACGCCCAAATTGAAGCAATTTTGTGTGTGTCAACTAAAGATTTGTACAAATATCCCGAAGGATCTGAAGTTAAAATATTATTTAAAACATCAATTGCTGCATAATCTTTATCGCTATATGCTGCAACGTGATACATTACACCAACAGATTGTGAATCTCCTGCACGTTTTACTTCAACAAATTTTTCACCATCTTGCGCTGGCTCAACTGTTAAAATTTCGTCTAAAACACGAGTTGGTTTTGGAATCGAAGCAAAATACTGATTCACATATTCCATTGTTTTTTTTTCGTCAAATTTTCCAGCAATAATTAAAGTTGCATTATCTGGTTGATAATATTTTTCGTAGAATTTGCGCAACTGTGGTGTTTTTACACGCTCAATATCTTCTTTAGATCCAATGGTAGATTTTCCGTAATTGTGCCATAAATAGCCAGCAGAAATAACGCGTTCCATTAAAACACTTGAAGGATCATTTTCACCAATTTCAAATTCATTACGCACAACTGAAAACTCTTTGTCCAAATCTTCTTGTTTAATGGTTGCATTAATCATTCGATCAGCTTCCATTTCTAAACTCCAACGTAAATTTTCGTCGCTTGATGGGAAAACTTCGTAATAATTTGTACGATCATAATATGTTGTTCCATTTGCGCGTCCACCTTTGTCAGATAACATTTTCTTGATATCGCCTAAGTTTTTTGTTGATTTAAACAACATATGTTCTAACAAGTGCGCCATTCCTTTTTCGCCATAACCTTCATGTTTAGATCCAACATTGTACACAATGTTAACCACAACATTACTTTGCGATTGATCAGGAACCAATAAAACTTGTAATCCATTTGGTAGTTTGTATTCCTTAATTCCTTCTACTTGCGTCACAAAAGTTGCGTTTCCAGATTTCGTTTGAGCCATTAAGTATGGTGAATTTGCAAAGGCAAAAACCAGACATATACTCAGTAAAGTTTTTTTCATGTATTTATTTTTATAGTTATTAATTGGATGATACAATTCTATAATCTATTCGTTAGACGCAAATTGTATGGTGTAAGTTACAAATCTTTTGTTAAATTTGTGATGCAACAAACAAAAGAAATGGAAACAAAAGAGGTAAATAAAATTACTTTCGAAGAGTTTAAAAGTCAAATCATTAATGATTACAAGACGGCTTTTATGTCTCGCGAAGTAAGTCTTTTAGGGAGAAGAGAAGTACTTACTGGGAAAGCAAAATTTGGAATTTTTGGTGATGGAAAAGAATTACCACAAATTGCAATGGCAAAAGTATTCAAAAATGGAGATTTCCGTTCTGGATACTACCGCGATCAAACATTTATGTTCGCAATTGGTCAATTAACAGTTGAACAATTTTTTGCACAATTATACGCTTTAACAGATTTAGAAAAAGAACCTTCATCAGGAGGTCGTCAAATGACATCTCATTTCGGAACACGTTCTTTAAACGAAGATGGTTCTTGGAAAAAATTAACAGAGCAAAAAAATTCGAGTGCAGATATTTCTCCAACAGCTGGTCAAATGCCACGTTTATTAGGTTTAGCACAAGCTTCAAAATATTTTAGAAATGTTCCTCAATCAGACGAAGATCAACAATTTTCTGTAAACGGAAATGAAATTGCTTTTGGAACAATTGGAGATGCAAGTACTTCTGAAGGACATTTTTGGGAAACGATAAATGCTGGTGGAGTTTTGCAAGTGCCAATGGTGATTTCTATTTGGGACGATGGTTACGGAATTTCTGTACCAGCTAAATTTCAACGCACAAAATCGAATCTTTCTGAATTATTATCAGGTTTCGGAAGAACGGAAGAGGAAAGAGGTTACGAAATTATTACTGTAAAAGCGTGGGATTATCCTGCTTTGATTGAAGCGTATACACGTGCAGAAAGATTTGCGCGTGAGCATCACATTCCGTGTATTGTACACGTGCAAGAATGTACGCAACCGCAAGGTCACTCGACTTCTGGTTCGCACGAGCGTTATAAATCAGAGGAGCGTTTGACATGGGAAAAAGAATTTGATGGAATCTCAAAATTCCGTGAATATATTTTAGCATTTGCAGATCATTCAGAAGCAATTATTTCTGCGGAAGAGTTGGATCAATTAGAAGCTGAAGTAAAAGCTGAAGTAAAAGCTTCTCAAAAACAATGTTGGGACGATTATTTGAATCCAATTTTGGATTTGAAAAATGAAGCGTTAGAATTATTAACGAAAATTGCTTCAGAAAGTGCAAACGGAGCTTTTATCAACATTGAAATTAGTAATCTAAAATCAAAGAAAAGCCCTTTTAAACGTGATGTTTATGGAGCTGTTCGTAAAGTAATTCGTTTAACTCGTTCAGAAAATTTAGCTTCAAAAACTGAATTAATTTCTTGGTTAGATGTTAAAATGAAACGCGAAGAAGAAATTTATTCGACTAAATTAGTTTCAGGTACAGCAACACAAGTTCCGCAAGTAAAACCTGAGTTTGGAGAAAATCCAACATTAGAAGATGGTCGTGTAATTGTACGTGATAACTTCGATAAAATTTTCGAAAAATATCCAAAGGCATTAGTTTTTGGTGAAGATGCGGGAAATATTGGTGATGTAAACCAAGGTTTAGAAGGTCTTCAAGCAAAATATGGAATCGATCGTATTTCGGATACAGGAATTCGCGAAGCAACAATTCTTGGTCAAGGAATTGGTTTGGCGATGCGTGGTTTACGTCCAATTGCAGAAATTCAATATTTAGATTATATCCTTTATTGCTTACAAGGAATTTCTGATGATTTGGCAACTGTGCTTTATCGTTCGAATGGAGGTCAAAAAGCGCCTGTGATTATCAGAACGCGCGGTCACCGTTTAGAAGGTGTTTGGCATTCAGGTTCGCCAATGGGAGGAATTTTGAATTTGGTTCGTGGCGTGAATGTTTTAGTTCCACGTGATTTAACAAAAGCCGCAGGTTTTTACAATACATTGATGCAAGCAGATGAGCCTGCAATTGTTGTAGAAAGTTTGAATGGTTATCGTTTGAAAGAACCTGCACCAACTAATATTGGAGAATTTACAACGCCAATAGGTGAAGTAGAAATTACAAAAGAAGGAAAAGATGTAACGTTGTTAACTTACGGTTCTACTTGGAGAATTGTGATGGATGCTGCGAAAGAATTGGAGCAACTAGGTATTTCTGTTGAAGTAATTGATGCACAATCTTTATTGCCTTTCGATATCAATGCAGATGTTGCAAAAAGTTTGAACAAAACGAATCGTTTAGTTATTGTTGACGAAGATGTTCCAGGTGGAGCAAGTGCATTCTTGTTACAAGAAATTATCGAGAAACAAGGTGGATATTTTACATTAGATAGCGCACCATTGACGATTACAGCGAAAGCTCACCGTCCTGCGTATGCAACTGATGGAGATTATTTTTCAAAACCTTCTGTTGATGATATTACAGAACAAGTTTATGAATTGATGCGCGAAGCGAAACCAAACGAGTTTCCTGCTTTGTACTAAAAAATAAATTTTAGAGTTATATAAGCGTATGTCTTTTTCAAAAAGGCATGCGCTTTTTTTGTATTTTTAACAATCAAAATTATAATGAAAATGAAATTCTATTCGATTATACTTTGTCTATTGACTTCAATTCTTTTTGGGCAATTTCAAGATGTAATTCCTCCAAAGAATATCAAGACGGTTCAAGTTTTTAATCCGCAAACAAACGATAATACACCCGTTGTCAAGTTAGGTTCTAGCGAAAGATTGATTTTTCTTTTTGATGATATCAGTGCAGGTTACAAGCGTTATCAATATTCTATTGAACATAGAAATGCAGATTGGTCTGAATCGAATATTTTTCAGACCGAATT
Source organism: Empedobacter sp. UBA5987 (assembly GCF_002429865.1). Classification (NCBI taxonomy): domain Bacteria; kingdom Pseudomonadati; phylum Bacteroidota; class Flavobacteriia; order Flavobacteriales; family Weeksellaceae; genus Empedobacter; species Empedobacter sp. UBA5987. The sequence continues at coordinate 49,743 of NZ_DJBB01000001.1, read as the reverse complement.
TTTAAATGGTGTTAATGCTGATTATGCGCGAACATATAAGAATTCATTCAATACGTATCAAAAATATACCAATTATCAAATTCAATTTCCGAATGATCAAATGAATGTAAAATTACCTGGAAATTATGTGTTAAAAGTGTATTTAGAAAATGATTCAAACCCAATTTTCACGAAACGTTTTGCCGTTTATCAACCAATTGCGGATGTTGGTGTGATGGTTTCTCGTTACAATAATCCAACCGTAAAAGAATTGAATCAGCGTTTGCAAGTTCAAGTTTCAAGTGGAACACAAAATTTAACTGAAGTTCCTGATGGCGCAAGATTATTTTTGATGAAAAATAACAATTGGAACGAAGGTTATTTTATCAATCGACCATCTTTTTCTCGTCCAAATCAATTAACATATAATGATACCAATATTTTGTTTGACGGTGGTGCCGAATACAATTGGTTTGATAACAAAAATTTAGAAGTTCCGAGTTTAACAACAGAAAAAACATTCAGAAAAGATAGTGTTTATCACACTGTTTTGCGTGCAGATATTCCGAAATATAATCTACCTTATGATGATTATCCAGACATTAATGGTAATTTTTATATCCGAAATAACCGTTATGGAAACGAATATGCAGCAAATTCTGAAGCAGATTATTCGTGGGTTTATTTTGCGTTAGACGCTTTCGAAGATCAAAATGGATTATACGTTCCGTATGTTGTAGGTGCTTTTAATAATTGGGAAATTGATGAAAATTCGAAATTAGAAAAAGACGATGCAGGATTTTGGGTAACCGAATTATTCTTGAAACAAGGTTATTACAATTATCAATATGTCGTAAAAAATACCAAAACAGGCAAAATCGATCCAAGTTATGTGAGCGGAAGTTTTTGGCAAACCGAAAATCAATATCAAGCATTGTTTTACTATCGCCCTTGGGGACAACGATACGATGTGTTAATGGGATATGGAACTGGAAATTCGAGGAGATAAATCATTCAGTTTTTTATCAATCATGACTTTCAATTTCCAACCAATAAAATTTAAGTATTCTTGGCGCGATTATCAACAGCGTGTTTTAGATGAATTAGAATTTCATTTAAAAGATGCGCATCTTAATATTGTAGCACCGCCTGGCTCTGGAAAAACGGTTTTGGGATTGGAAGTAATGCTTCGAATTAATGAGCCTACGCTTATTTTAGCGCCAACTTTAGCGATTCGTAATCAATGGAAAGATCGATTTATTGAGCTTTTTCTTGATAATCAGGAAGTCGATTGGATTTCGATGGATATTCATCAACCAAAATTTCTTACCATTTCTACTTATCAAGGATTACATGCTTCGATGGTAAAAGACGAACAATCTTTGATTCAATTATTAAAAGAAAATAACGTCAAAACTTTGATTGTAGATGAAGCGCATCATCTAAAAAATGAATGGTGGAAAAGTCTCAATAAAATCAAAAGTGAATTATCACCAAAGATTGTGGCGTTAACTGCTACGCCGCCTTTTGATGTTGCGAAAGAAGAATGGAATCGTTATCTCACTTTTTGTGGTCCGATTGATTGCGAAATATCTATTCCAGAATTAGTCAAACAAAAAGATTTGTGTCCGCATCAAGATTTGTTGTTGTGTTCATTTCCCATAAATTTTGAGAGTGAAATTATTTCCAAAAACCTTGAAGAAGTAGAAGCTTTTTTCCAAGAGGTTAAAGAAAATACAGCTTTGTATGAATTTGTTTTGATGTTAGATTTTATCAAAACGCCTGCAAGTTGTTTCGACGAAATTTATGCAGATTTTGATGCCTATGCGTCTTTTGTGATTTATCTGAAATCGTTTGATACGCCATTGGATTTTCAGCATTTGGATTTATTAGAAAACGAAACGATAGATTTTCCGCCTTTCAATTATTATTGGGCAGAATGTATGTTCAATTATTTGTTGTTTAAAGATGAAGAATTTTATTTGGAACACGAGAAATTTTTGAAACCATTTTTAACGAATTTAAAACGAATCGGAGCAATCGATCAGATAAAAGTTACTTTACATTATAATCAAAAAGTTAAAAATTCGCTGATAAATAGTGTAAAAAAGATTGATAGTATTGCAGAAATTGTAAAATCAGAATACCAACATTTGGGCGATAAGTTGCACATGGTAATTTTGACCGATTATATTCGAAAAGAATTTTATTCGGATAATTTACAGAATGAACCAAGTAAAATAAAGTTAGGCGTTTTTCCAATTTTCGAAAAACTTCGAAATCTAAATTCAGAAATAATTCCACATCTTGCGATTATTACAGGTTCGATGGTAATCGTTTCGAAAACAATTCTTCCAAAAATAATTTATCAGTTCAAAGATAGAGCAGAAGCGATTCAGTTTAAATCGGTGATGTTCGATGATAATTTTTTCGAAGTTGTTACGGAAGATAATTCAAGAGGAAATTTATTGGCTGTTTTAACAAAATTATTTAACAAAGGTGTTATCAAAATAATTGTCGGAACTCGCGCTTATTTGGGCGAAGGTTGGGATGCGCCGAGTATCAATAGTTTGATTTTAGCGAGTAATGTAGGTTCTTTTGTAACATCAAATCAGATGCGTGGGCGTGCGATTCGTGTGAATTCTGAAGAACCAAATAAAGTGAGTAACGTTTGGCATTTGGTTACGTTGGATTTGTTTGCGCAAAATGGAGGTGGAGATTTGGATAAAATGAGACAACGATTTGAGGCTTTTGTTGGGATTTCGCAAAAAGAAAACACGATTTCGAATGGTATTTCTCGTCTGAATCTTCCTGAACAATTTACAGAGGAATCTATTGAAAATTACAATCAGCAAACGATAGAATGGAGTAAAAATGATGTTCAAATTAGAGATTCTTGGACAAATTCTATTGCCGAAGGAACAAAGATTGATAATGAATTAAAGTATTTTTATGACGGAGAAAAAGAATATGATTTCTCAAAACATTTGTATTATTCGAAGTCGATAAAAAGTTTAACAACAAGTTTACTTCTTTCATTCATCTCTTTTATCGTTTTCTTTTTCGAAGAAAGTATTCGAACACTTTTATTTTCGATGTCGAAAAAAAGCTTTCTTTCAACCATAATTTTTCTCTCAACGGTCGGAATTGTGTATTTCGGAGTTAATTTTTACAAAAACATCAAACTTTATATTCAATATAGAGATATCACCAAAGATTTTCAGAAAATAGCTGTTGCGTTATTCAATACTTTGCAACATTTTAATTTATTGTCTAATGAATTGCGAGAAACAAATATTTTGACAACTGTAGATAAATCGGGAAATATTTCGTGTAGTTTATTGTCGGCAACAACTTATGATAAGGCGACTTTTTTACATTCGCTCGAAAATATTTTAAATCCAATTGATAATCCACGTTATTTTATCGAACGAAAAAGTGTGCTGATGAAGCTTTTCAAACAAAGAGATTATCATTCGGTTCCCGAAATTATTGGTCAACACAAGAAAAAGGCTGAATATTTTCATCAACAATGGTTGCAACTTGTAGGCGATGCAGAATTGCATTACACAAGAAGTTATTATGGACGAAAAAAGTTGATCAAAGCAAAAATAAAATCGTTAAGTTTTCAATTAAAGCAACCAATTGAACATATCAAAAAGTGGAAATAATCTAACTTCTCAAAATCTTTTCCATCGTTTTTCCTTTGGCTAATTCATCGATTAATTTGTCTAAATATCGAATTTTTTGCATCAATGGATTTTCAATTTCTTCCACACGATAGCCGCAAATTACACCTTTTATTTTAGCCGCATTTGGATTAAACTTTGGTGCATTTTCAAAAAAATCCTGAAAATTAGTTTTATTCGTTAAAATTTTTTCCAAATCTTTTTCAGTATAACCTGTCAACCAAAAAATAATTTCGTCAACTTCCGTTTTTGTTCGGTTTTTCTTTTCTGCTTTCGTGATATAATGTGGATAAACGCTCGCAAAAGACATTTCGATTACACGCTGAAAATTTTTATCATTCATTTTTTAAGAATATTATAGAGGATAAATTTCGACAATTAATTTGATAAAATCTCACTATTTTCATCGATTGTGATTTATAGATTTTGAGTTAAATTTGAGTATGAAATTTTTATTTAGATTTTTAACACTGTTTACGATAATTAGTTTGGTTGGATGTACTTCTGAAACCAAAAAATCACCAATTGATTTTTATTATTGGCGAAGTAATTATTCGGTGAATGAAACAGAGAAAAAAGCGGTTGATTCACTAAAAGTGGAAAATATTTATGTTCGTTTTTTTGATGTGGATAAAAAGTTGAATAAAATTTCTCCAGTTGGAATTATTCAGAATTTTGATGCAACGAAGCTCAATGTCAATTATATTCCGACGGTTTTTATTACCAATCAAACTTTTCTGAATACATCAAAAGATCAAGTCAAAATTTTAGCAAAAGATGTGTATAATTTTTTGAGTGAAACGGCTGAAAGAGGAAATCTAAAAAGTTTCAATGAAATTCAGATAGATTGTGATTGGACGAAATCTACGCGTGAGAATTATTTTATGTTTTTGTCGGAATTGAAACATATTTCGGGAAAAAAACTTTCGGCAACTTTGCGTTTGCATCAAGTCAAATTTAAAGACAAAGAAGGAGTTCCGCCTTTGGATAAAATGGTTTTGATGTGTTATGCAACCGAAAATCCAACTGATCAATCTGAAAATAATTCGATTTTAGATTTGAAAATAGCAAAAGATTATTTAAAAAACTTGAACGATTATCCAATCAAATTAGATGTTGCTTTGCCAATTTATTCGTGGGCAATTTTGACAAATCATCAAGGAAAAATAAAATTAATCAATTCTTTTTCGGAGCAAGATTTGATAGGAAAACCTGTAAAGAAAATTAGAAATGGATTTTATGAAGTGGAAGATGATTTTTTTGTACGAAATTTTTATGTGAGCAAAGGTTTTACAATAAAAGTTGAAATGATTTCTCCCGAATTATTAGTTGAAGCAAAATCATTTATCGATACAAAATTATCTTACAATTATCGATTGATTTATTATCATTTAGACTCAAAATTTTTGAAAACAATACCAACACAATTATGAAAAAAATAGTACTTACTTTATGCTTAACTTTTGGTTTAACCAAAGCATTTGCTTGTGCAGATGGAGGCGGAGAAGATTATTATTACTACAATCTTTTTTCGCAAACATTAAGCGAAGCTCCGCAATATCAACCATTTTTGATGACGTTGGATAATCCATATTATACGATGGATGCAAATCAAAAGAATGAGAATATTTTGGATTGGCAAAAAACGTTAGGAATTAGCTATCAGCAAGCATTTGAGTTAGTTTTTAAAGCATCGAAACAAGAAATTGATTTGATGGTAAAGAATGGAAAATCGTCCAATACGAACTATAATTTTGCGACAACAGATTGGGTAAAAAAGAATAAGCAAAGTTTACTTTACTTGTCGTATGCCAAGTATTTAGAGCCTTATATGGCTTTTTATTATATCGATAATGGTGAATGGTCGTATGTAGATCGTCCAGAAAAAAATGTCAATAATCTAAACTATAGAAAAGTTCTTGAGGTTCTAAAGAAAAGTTGGAATGCAGAAACGGACAAAGAATTAAAAGTTCGTTACGGTTATCAATTGGTGCGTTTTGCGCATTATTTCCACGAATATAAAGACGCTATCAATTACTTTAATATGTATGTGGCGTCGCAAGGACTCAAAAATTCGATGTATTATTATGCGTTAGATCAAAAAGGTGGAGCGGAGCGTGCACTTGGAAATTATATTCAGGCGAATTATGACTTTTTCGAAGTTTTTTCTCATTCGAATGATCGAAAAATGAGTGCTTATCAATCGATGCGCGTGACAGAAGATTTGAATTATGAGAAAATGTTAGCCAATGCCAAAACGATTCAAGAAAAAAATGATTTGTATTTATTGATTGGTTATAATGATTTTTCGAATCCGTTAGCTCCTGCGAAAAAAATTATTGCGAATGATGTAAATGCGCCACAAGCGAGAATTTTATTTGCACGTTCTATTAATTTAATTGAACGCGAATATTTGCAACAAAATCCTGAAGATTATTATTGGAATTCTTCTCAAGAACGAAAAAAATATACAGATTTATATTTACCTGTAAAAACAAATGGCAATTATTACAGTAACCCCGAAGATTCAAAAGATGAAGTTCAGATTAATGAATTGATTGCTCTGGCAAAATCACAAGCGATAAAAGCTGACGACAAAGAATATTGGAAATTATCGGTGGCATATTTGAATTTATTGAACAAAAATTTTGCGGAAACAAAAACGTATTTAACCAAAGTAAATTCAACTTCGAAAGAATTTCAACAACAGAAAAAAGTGATTGAAATTTTATTAGAAATTTTCGAACAAAAGAAAATTACAGATAGTTTTGAGAATCAATTGATGCAAAAATATGCGTCGATTTTGAATTATGAATATCCAAAATTACCAGAAGATGTCTATGGTTATTCGGATGAAGATGATCAAAAAATGAACTTGAAAAATGTGATTTTAGATGTTTTAGCAAATCGATATTTTTTGCAAGGTGACAAAGGAAAAGCATTTTTGATTCATAATGAAATTACACAATTAGGTTCAAATCCAGATTGGGCGATTATCAATGATTTAGATAAATTGGATAAAAAATCGAATAAAACAGCTTTCGAAAAATATTTGATTAATGCAAAAGTAAAATCGAGTTCATGGGATTGGAGAACAAAAAAATCAAAAGAAATTCAGTTTAAATTATCAGATTATTTAGCCGATTTCAAAGGAACATTGTATTTAGGCGAAATGAAATTTGATTTGGCGAAAAAAGAATTTGAGAAGATTGATCAAAAATATCACACGTCAGAAAGTGCTTATTTTGTTTATGATTACGATTATACAACAGAAAAAGAAAGCAAAACTTGGGTAGAAAATCAGTTTGATGGTTATCATAATATTCCGAATAAAATCTTTGGATATAATAAGATTGAATGTTTTAATTGTGACGAAAATCAAGTGATCGCAACTCCTTATTTGAATGAATTTAAATTTATCAAACCAAAAATGTCAAAATTAGAATTGACAAATGCGATGATTGAATTGAATAAAATAGCAAAGAAGAATACCGAAGAAGCTGCAAAAGCGAATTATTTGTTAGGGAATTTCTTCTACAATACGACGACTTTGGGCTATTATCGTTATTTGTTGACATTTGATCGAAACAATGATAATGGACCAAAATTTAATAATTATGGTGATCAATATGAAGCGACAAGCAACTTCTTTTACAAAAGTTTCGGTTGGGGTGGAAACTACGTAGATAATTTTACGCCGTCAGAAAATTATTTGAAAAAAGCTTTTGATTCGACAAAAGACAAAGAAATGAAAGCGCAAATTTTGTTTGCATTGTCTAAGAATGAACAAGGAAGATTTTATAATGCAAAAGACCCTGTGTTGAAACGTTTGTACGAAAATCAATATGATAACGAAGATAAAATTTTAGGGTTTAAAGTGGCAAATTATCGTTCTAATTTTAAAAATTTGAAACAATATTCGGACACGAAAACATATCAAGAAATAAAATCAAATTGTAAATATTTCGATTATTACACAAATAACTTTTAATAATTAAAACGCTTCTAATTTTAGGAGCGTTTTTTGTGATGTTTTTTTTGACTAAAATAGATTATTATGAAATGTTTTGTAACTCAAAAACCAATTAATCGATACGAAGCTGTAAAAGGAAAAGAAATTCAGCAAGAAATTTTTAAATTGATTGAGCAAGATTATCCTACAATTACCGAAGAAGATTATGTTTCGATAAAAGTATTGAACAAATACCGTCGTCAATTTTTTGCAAATTTGATTTCGCAAGAAAAAGGTGAAATGGAAAAATTGGATCAAGATGTAGTGGAAGCGATTCGTGATAATTCTATTCTTTCCGAGAATATAAAAGAAAATTCATCAAAGCCATTGACAACAGGCGATAGAATCGCAGATAAAGTAGCATCTTTTGGTGGAAGTTGGACATTTATTATTTCTTTTTTTATTTTCTTATTGGCTTGGATGTTTCTTAATTTTTGGATGTTGCACAACAAAGGTTTTGATCCCTATCCATTTATTTTACTCAATTTGATTTTGTCTTGTTTAGCAGCAATACAAGCACCAATTATTATGATGAGTCAAAATCGTCAAGAAGATAAAGATCGTGATAGAGCCGAACATGATTATAAGATTAACTTGAAAGCTGAATTGGAAATAAAATTATTAAGTGAAAAAATAGATCATTTATTGGTTCATCAGAATAAAAAATTATTAGAAATACAGGAAATGCAGATTCAATATTTAGAAAATATCGAAAATCAAATTCTTCATACAAAAGATAAAAAAGAAAATAAAAAGGAAGAATAATGGATAATTTTATGTCTAAAGTGATAAAAGACTTAATTATCTGAACTGAAACATTTCCATTTATTTTTCTTAAATTTGAACTTTGAAAAGTATAAACAAACAAAATAATCAAAATGTCAAAATCATTTGCTCAAATTCCTCACGCTGTTAACGAAGAGGTGAAATCATATGCTCCTGGTACGCCAGAGCGTGCGCAATTATTAGACGCATACAAAAAAATGTTTAACGAGGTAACAGAAGTTCCTCAATACATTGGTTCTGAAGAAATTTTTTCAGGAAATAAAAAAGAAATTCGTCCTCCACATGATCACCAAAAAGTTGTTGGTTATTTCCACGAAGGTACGCAAGCAGATGTTGTAAAAGCTATTGATACAGCTTTGGCAGCGAAAGAAGCTTGGGTTGCAATGCCTTGGGAAGATAGAGCGGCAATTTTCTTGAAAGCTGCAGATTTGATTGCTGGTCCTTACCGTGCAAAAATAAATGCTGCAACAATGATTGGTCAATCTAAAAATGCAATGCAAGCAGAAATTGATTCAGCTTGTGAGTTGATTGACTTTTTACGTTTCAATGTACAATACATGACAGAAATTTATGCAGATCAACCAATTTCTTCTCCAGGAATTTGGAATCGTGTAGATTATCGTCCATTAGAAGGATTTACTTTCGCAATTACTCCATTCAACTTTACTGCAATCGCTGGTAATTTACCATCTTGTATGGCTTTGATGGGGAATGTTGTAGTTTGGAAACCTTCTGATAAACAAACTTTAGCCGCTAAAGTAACAATGGAAGTGTTCAAAAAAGCTGGTTTACCAGATGGTGTAATCAATATGATCTTAACTGATGGAGCAGAAACTGCAAAAACAGTTTTAGAACACAAAGATTTCGCAGGTTTACACTTCACAGGTTCTACAAAAGTTTTCAATACTTTATGGAAACAAATTGGAGATAACATCAACAATTACAGAACTTATCCACGTATCGTAGGAGAAACAGGAGGAAAAGATTTCGTAATGGTTCACAAATCAGCTTGTCCAACAGAAGTTGCTGTAGGTTTAGTTCGTGGAGCGTTTGAATACCAAGGACAAAAATGTTCTGCTGCTTCTCGTGCTTATATTCCATCTAACTTATGGAGCGAAGTTGAGAAACAAATGAAAGAAATGTTAGCAACTGTTACATTAGGATCTCCAGAGGATTTCTCTAATTTCATGACAGCGGTTATCGATAAAAACTCTTTCGAAAAATCTAAAGCATATATCGATCGTGCACAAGCATCTTCTGAAGCTGAAGTTGTAATAGGTGGTACTTATGATGATTCAGTTGGATATTTTGTTCAACCAACAGTTATCAAAGCAACGAACCCTAAATATGAATCAATGGTAGAAGAAATCTTCGGGCCTGTATTATCAGTTTATGTTTATGATGAAAATGAATTTGAAGCAACTTTAAAATTAGTTGACGAAACTTCTGCTTACGCATTAACAGGATCAATCTTCGCGAAAGATCGTGCTGCTGTAGAATTAGCTGCTAAAGCATTGAAAAATGCTTGTGGAAATTTCTACATCAACGATAAACCAACAGGTGCAGTTGTAGGTCAACAACCATTTGGTGGAGCGCGTGCTTCTGGTACAAATGATAAAGCAGGTTCTGCAATGAACTTGTTACGTTGGACTTCTGTTCAAACAATCAAAGAAACATTTGTTCCTGCAAAAGATTACAAATACCCATTCTTAGAAAAATAATATTTTCGAGATATAAAATTAGAATAAGCCTTACATTTGTAGGGCTTATTTTTTTGGTATGAATGATAATTCGGAAAAAGCAATCAAAGCTTCAATTTTTAGTATTGTAGGAAACGCTTCTTTGGCTGGAATTAAGTTTTTGGCTGGTTATTTTGGGAATTCTTACGCACTTATTGCAGATGCAATCGAGTCTTCGGCAGATGTTTTTTCTTCTATATTTGTTTTCTTTGGACTAAAGTATTCTGCAAAACCTGCAGATGAAAATCATCCTTACGGGCACGGAAAAGCAGAAGCGTTAATCACATTTTTAGTGGTTACTTTCCTTATTGTTTCTGCGATTATCATTGCAAAAGAAAGTATTAACAATATTATTACACCACATCATCAGCCCAAACCATTTACCTTATTAGTTCTTGGAGGAATTATTTTATTCAAAGAATTATCGTTTCAGTATGTAATGCGAAAAAGTGTTGAAACCAATAGTTCTTCTCTAAAAGCAGATGCTTGGCATCATCGTTCGGACGCAATTACATCGTTAATGGCGTTTATCGGAATTTCGATTTCATTGGTAATGGGACCAGGTTGGGAGGCAGCAGATGATGTTGCAGCACTTTTTGCATCAAGTTTTATTTTATATAATGCGTACAAAATCCTTCGACCTGCGTTGGGAGAAATTATGGATGAGCAATTGTACGAAAATGAAATTGAACAAATTAGAGAAATCGCTTCGCATGTTCCGGGTGTTATGGCGACTGAAAAATGTAATGTGCGTAAGAATGGAATGAATTATTATGTCGATTTACATGCAATAGTCGATGGAACGATTTCGGTGGTGGAAGGACATAAAATTAGTCATGATCTGAAAGATGCTGTACAAGCTAAAATGCCACAAGTAAAAGATGTATTAGTGCATATAGAGCCTACTTTTGTCTCGGTTCGAGAATATTTTCGAACAAATCACATCGAAGATAAAAGAGTGGAAGAGTAGTATTTTATCTTATGAAATATTTTGGAATTTACATTGTTTTGTTTTCATTTTTCTGTTGTAATCCATCAGTTTCAGAGAATAATGCTGTAAGTGAAACAAATTATGGTAAGATTGATGATTCTGATTTAAAATTCAAATTTGGAGATATTATTTTGTTTGAGGATAATATTAAAGCGGTTGTGATTGATATTTTTAAAGAGGATAATATAATTTTCTACGGAATATCTTTTATGATGAATGATAATATTTTTGGAAGAAGAATTCCAGAAGGTTTTGAAGGTAATTGCATTGATTTAATCGATATTTTATATGTAAATGAGAATTATTTCACAAACAAAAAAGTTTCTGTAATAAAACATGAAGATTTAAATTTTAAGAAAATTGGAATAGGAGCTTATGGTTACATTAATAATTATAAGGAAATTCTAAGTGATTATAAAAAGGGAATCGAAATTCGAAAATTAGAACAAACTCCTTGTACAGATTTGACTGAATTGAAACCTATTTATGAGCAATATTTTGATATAAGTCAATTTAAATAAAAAAAAGAGAAGCTATTGCTTCTCTTTTTGATCTTTTAGTTGGTTAATAAAAAATCATAATATATATAAAAGGTCGATTTTAGAATAGTTTGAAACCAATACCAGTACTGATTAACCAAGGATTAAGATCTACATCTGCTGGTACATAAACTTGTTTGTCTAAAGCTGCACCAACTGTAACGTCAGTATTCAAGTACAATTTTTTAACATCTACGTTCCAGTATAATTTATCATTGATTTTGTAATCAAATCCTAATTGAAATCCGAAACCTACATTGTTTTTGTAATCTACACTAGTTACGGCTGCGTTTCTCCCTTTTCCTTGCCCTTGATCATAGAAGATTGTATAATTAATTCCAGCACCAACATAAGGTTTTAGGTTTTTGGTTGGATACAAATGATATTGTACATTAAGAGTTGGAGGTAACAGCATTACTCGTCCCAAATCTAAATTTCCTAATGCAGTATTTACCGCTACAACTTCGTGTTTAGATGTTCCTAAGATTAATTCGGCCGCGATATTTTTTGTAATATAATAGGTAAAGTCAATTTCTGGAATAAGATTGTTTGTAACCGCTACATTTCCACCTATTGCTTCTATTTTAGCATCTTCCATAGGAACTACACCAGTTGCTCTTACACGCATATGTAATTCACTAGCCTCTTGTCCAAATGAAATTGCTGATGCAAAGATTGCTCCTAATATTAATAGTCCTTTTTTCATAATGTTTATTTTATTTTTCGAAACAAAACTCGGATTAATTCATCCGAATTAAAATGTCAAATATCATTTCCGAAAATGACTTTAAACATTTGTTTTTTTTAAGGATATTATTAACTTAAACACGCTGATAGTCAATTATTTTTAATGAGTAAAAATAATCGTAAAAGAAAAACTTTTCACTTAATAGAAATTTATTACTTTTGGAGGAAAGTCATAAAAAAACAAAAAAACTCAAAAAAATGGATTTCTTAGAAAATGAAAATTTATCATTAATCGCGCAATCGGCAAGAGATTTTGCAAAACAATACATTCAACCGAATATAATGGAGTGGGATGAAGCTCAAACTTTTCCAGTTGAAGTTTTCAAAGAACTTGGAAAAATGGGATTCATGGGAATCGTTGTTCCAGAAGAATATGGAGGAAGTGGTTTGTCATATGATGAATATGTATCAATTGTAGATGAAATTTCACAAGTTGATCCTTCTATCGGTTTGTCTGTAGCGGCACATAATTCACTTTGTACAAATCATATTTTAGAATTCGGTAACGAAGAACAAAAACAACGTTGGTTACCAAAATTAGCAACAGCAGAATGGATTGGTGCTTGGGGATTAACAGAGCACAACACAGGATCTGATGCAGGAGGAATGTCTACAACAGCTGTAAAAGATGGAGATGAATGGGTGATTAACGGAGCAAAAAACTTTATTACACATGCAATTTCTGGTGATGTTGCGGTTGTGATGACAAGAACGGGAGAGAAAGGAGCAAAAAATAACGCGACGGCTTTTGTTATCGAAAAAGGAACGCCAGGTTTTACATCAGGTAAAAAAGAAAATAAATTAGGAATGCGTGCTTCGGAAACGGCAGAGTTAATCTTCGATAATGTACGTGTTTCGGACGCAAATCGTTTAGGGAACGTAGGTGATGGTTTCAAGCAAGCGCTTAAGATTTTAGATGGTGGTCGTATTTCGATTGCAGCTTTATCTTTAGGAATCGCGAAAGGAGCATACAAAGCAGCATTGAAATATGCACAGGAGCGTCATCAGTTTGGAACTGCAATTGCAAATTTCCAAGCAATTAACTTCAAATTGGCTGAAATGATTACAGAAATCGAAGCTTCAGAATTATTAATTCGTAAAGCATCTTATTTAAAAAATCATAAAAAACCAATGACGACAGAAGGTGCAATGGCAAAATATTATGCATCGGAAGCGTGTGTTAAAATCTCGAATGAAGCGGTTCAAATATTTGGTGGATACGGATATACAAAAGATTTTCCAGTAGAGAAATTCTACCGTGATTCTAAGTTATGTACAATTGGTGAAGGGACAACGGAGATCCAAAAATTAGTGATTGGAAGAAATATTTTGAAAGATTAATACAAAACGATTTGTTTAATTACTAAAGAGTTGTATATTTGCCATCTCAAAAAGAAATAGATAAAATTATGTTGATTATACCAGTAAAAGACGGAGAGTCAATCGAAAGAGCTCTAAAAAAATACAAAAGAAAATTTGATAAAACAGGTGTTGTACGTCAGTTAAGAGCACGTCAACAATTTACAAAACCTTCTGTTACAAATAGAATTAAGATGAGTAGAGCAATCTACAAACAAGCCTTAATCGAAAAGGAGGAAGCATAAATTGCCGTTTTAAACGATATAAAGAAATTAATTTCTGTTGACCTATTTATTAAAGTTGTAACTTTGATGAATAGGTTTTTTTATGGAATTTATTCAACTATTCTTAGATTATTTAGCGCTCGAGAAAAACTATTCTACGCTAACAATCACCAGCTACAAAAGAGATTTGGACGATTTTGTTGAGTTCTATCAACAAGAAGAAAATTCGTCAGAAATACAACTTGCAACAAAAAATCATATTCGTGCATTTGTGATGCATTTATCAGAATTAGAAAAGTCTGAGAAAACGGTTAATCGCAAATTAAGCGCTTTGCGAACATTTTATAAATATCTGATCAAAGAAAATCATCTTACCATTAATCCAATCGAACAAATTCATTCACTCAAACAAAATAAACAAGTTTTGGTGCCATTTACAGAAGCAGAGTTGAATGATTTATTGAATAATGATGAGTTTTTTCCAGATACATTCGAAGGTTTACGTGATCGATTAATGATTGATGTAATGTATCAAACAGGGATTCGACGTGCCGAATTAATTGGTTTAAAAGAAAATGATATCGATCCGAATACACTTTCTATAAAAGTTCTTGGAAAAAGAAACAAAGAACGCATAATTCCTATTTCGACCTTTCTGTTAGAGGATTTGGCGAATTATAACACCAGAAAACATAATGAAATTACCTTACAATGTACGAATGTTTTTGTAACAGAAAAAGGAAAACCTTTGTATGATAATCTTGTTTATTCGAAAGTAAAATACTATCTTAGTCTTATAAGTGTAAAACATAAAAAAAGTCCTCATATGTTGAGGCATTCATTTGCGACCCATATGTTAGATTCCGGAGCAGATCTGAATGCGGTAAAAGATATCTTAGGGCATTCAAGTTTGTCATCGACTCAAATTTATACACATGGGAGTATAGAAAATTTAAAAAAAGTGTTTAACAAAGCTCACCCGCGTGAGAACAAAAAAGAGTAATTATGACAATTAACTTTCAAGCAGTAAACTTCAATACTAAACCAGGTTTAGAGGAGTATTTAGAGAAAAAATTAGAAAAATTAGAAACTTTGTCAGACAAAATCATTGCAGCGAATGTTTCTTTTAAATTAGAGAATACTGCAGAAAAAAATAACAAGACAGTTGATATTAAGTTAGAAGTACCAGGAGATGATATTGTTGTAAGTAAAACAGGACAATCTTTTGAAGAATGTATTGATTTAGCGGTAGATACATTAAAAAAATTAATTATCAGAAAAAAAGAAAAAATTAGCGAAAGATAAAAAATAGGGAATTGACTAAAAAAAGAACCTAAAAATTTGGTTAATTCAAAAAACAACGTAAATTTGCAGTCCGTTAAACAAACATATTTAACGGACTGTTCTTTTAAATAACGCTTTTAAAAACAAAAATGCCGATGTAGCTCAGCTGGCTAGAGCAGCTGATTTGTAATCAGCAGGTCGTGGGTTCGAGTCCCTCTATCGGCTCGAAGTTTTTAGAAGAACAAAAAAAGTAAGGCGGGGAGATACTCAAGCGGCCAACGAGGACGGACTGTAAATCCGTTGGGTAACCTTCGCAGGTTCGAATCCTGCTCTCCCCACAAACTTAATTTTTAAAATTTTTTGTGGTTTAGGATTTAATCTTTAAATTTGCAAAGCTTTTTAGAAGTGAATGCGGGAATAGCTCAATTGGTAGAGCGTCAGCCTTCCAAGCTGAATGTTGCGGGTTCGAGTCCCGTTTCCCGCTCAAATTCTGGTTCGTCCAGTATAGTTAATCTTTTAAGTAGTTGTTGAAACTCATTTAAACCAAGGTTAACGCGAGTCAAAAATTAATATCTTTATATAAATCAAAAAGTGTATTTTTACACTTGAAAATAATTTAAAGTTATTTTTTTAATTTAAGTATAACAATAGAAATTAATAAAAAGTAAAATGGCAAAGGAAACTTTCAACCGTAATAAGCCGCACTTAAATATTGGTACTATTGGTCACGTTGACCACGGTAAAACAACTTTGACTGCAGCGATTACTAAAGTATTAGCTGATGCTGGTTATTCAGAAGCAAAAGCTTTCGATCAAATCGATAATGCTCCAGAAGAAAAAGAGCGTGGTATTACAATTAATACATCTCACGTAGAGTACGAAACTGCTAACCGTCACTACGCACACGTTGACTGTCCAGGTCACGCGGATTACGTAAAAAACATGGTTACAGGAGCTGCTCAAATGGATGGTGGTATCTTAGTAGTAGCTGCTACTGATGGTCCAATGCCTCAAACTCGTGAGCACATCTTATTATGTCGCCAAGTGAACGTTCCTCGTATCGTTGTTTTCTTAAACAAAGTTGATATGGTTGACGATGCTGAGTTATTAGAGTTAGTAGAAATGGAAGTAAGAGATTTATTATCTTCTTACGAATATGACGGAGATAACACTCCAGTTATCCAAGGATCTGCTTTAGGTGCGTTAAACGGTGAGCCTCAATGGGTTGAAACTGTATTGAACTTAATGAACAATGTTGATGAGTGGATCGAGCAACCAGTTCGTGATCAAGATAAACCATTCTTAATGCCAGTAGAGGATGTATTCTCTATTACAGGTCGTGGTACTGTTGCAACAGGACGTATCGAGGCTGGTGTAATCAACTCTGGGGATCCAGTTGACATCGTTGGTATGGGAGAAGAAAAATTAACTTCTACTGTAACAGGTGTTGAAATGTTCCGTAAAATCTTAGATAGAGGTGAAGCTGGTGATAACGTAGGTTTATTATTACGTGGTGTTGATAAAACTGACATCCGTCGTGGTATGGTTATCGCGAAACAAGGATCTGTTAAACCACACAAAAAATTCAAAGCTGAGGTTTATATCTTAACTAAAGAAGAAGGTGGTCGTCACACTCCATTCCACAACCGTTACCGTCCACAGTTCTACGTACGTACAACTGACGTAACAGGGGAAATCAACTTACCAGAAGGAGTTGAGATGGTTTTACCAGGAGATAACTTAACTATTACAGTTGAATTATTACAACCAATCGCATTAAACGAAGGTTTACGTTTCGCAATCCGTGAAGGTGGACGTACAGTTGGTGCTGGTCAGGTAACTGAAATTTTAGACTAATTAGTCAAAATATAATATAGAAGATGTGGTAATCTTCAATGATTACCACTCTTTTTATTCTACGGGCATAGTTCAATGGTAGAATAGCGGTCTCCAAAACCGTTGATCAGGGTTCGAATCCTTGTGCCCGTGCTAAATGAAAACGATATGAAAGTCGTACAATATTTTAAAGATTCCTTTGTAGAATTTAAAGATCATGTTACATGGCCATCATTCTCAGATCTACAAAGAGACACAATTATTGTTGCAATAGCTACAGTTTTGTTAGCTATATTTTTATATGCGGTAGATACATTATTCACACAAGTGCTTAACTTTATCTACGGCGCTTTTTAGTTTGTAAAATATCCCGTTTAGTAATTAGAATCATGAGTGAAAAGAAATGGTATGTAATCAAGACTGTAGCTGGACAAGAGCTGAAAGTTAAGGATTATATTGAAAGAGAAATTCAGTACCAAAATTTGAATGATTATGTAGGACAAATTGTTGTTCCTATGGAAAAAGTGATTCAAATCCGTAACGGTAAAAAATATCAAAAGGAAAAAGTACACTTTCCTGGTTACATCATGATAGAAGCTGAACTTGTAGGGGAAATTCCTCACATGGTAAAGAATACATCAGGTGTAATTAGCTTTTTGAGTGCAACGAAAGGAGGTGATCCTGTACCGATGAGACAATCGGAAGTTAACCGAATGTTAGGTAAAGTTGACGAATTAGCAGAAAACGTTGATACAAACTTAGGAATATCTTACATCGTAGGAGAAACTGTAAAAGTAATCGACGGACCATTCAATGGGTTCAACGGAACAGTTGAAAAAATCATTGAAGATAAACGTAAACTTGAAGTGATGGTTTTAATCTTCGGACGTAAAACACCACTAGAGTTAAGTTTTAACCAAGTTGAAAAGATTGCATAATCAATCTATCAACAAATTAAAAGTAGAAATTTAGGCTGCTTCCACATAACGCTTAATTTTAAGAATTAAAAAAATGGCAAAAAAAATTGAAAAAGTTGTAAAACTTCAAGTTAAAGGAGGACAAGCAAATCCTTCACCACCAGTAGGGCCAGCTTTAGGTGCTGCAGGTGTTAACATCATGGAGTTTTGTAAACAATTTAATGGACGTACACAAGAAAAACAAGGTGCAGTGTTACCAGTTGTTATTACTGTGTATCAAGACAAATCATTCGATTTCGTAATTAAAACTCCACCAGCTGCTATTCAGTTAATGGAAGCTGCGAAATTGAAAAAAGCTTCAGGTGTACCTAACCGTCAAAAAGTTGGTACTGTTACTTGGGATCAAGTTAGAGCTATTGCTGAAGACAAATTAGCGGACATGAACTGTTTTACTGTTGAATCTGCTATGAAAATGGTTGCTGGAACTGCACGTTCTATGGGTATAACTGTAAAAGGTGGGCAAGCTCCAGAATAATTAAAACATTTTAGGAAATGGCAAAGTTAACAAAAAGACAAAAAGAAGTATTAGCTAAAGTAGAAAAAAACAAACTTTACTCTATTGATGAAGCATCATCATTAGTAAAGGAAGTTAACTACGCTAAGTTTGATGCTTCTGTAGATATAGCAGTTCGTTTAGGTGTAGATCCTAAGAAAGCTAACCAAATGGTTCGTGGTGTAGTTTCATTACCACACGGAACAGGTAAAGATGTAAAAGTATTAGCATTAGTTACTCCAGACAAAGAAGCAGAAGCTAAAGCAGCAGGTGCAGACTATGTAGGATTAGACGAATACTTACAAAAAATTAAAGAAGGTTGGACAGATGTTGACGTTATCGTTACTATGCCAGCTGTTATGGGTAAATTAGGACCATTAGGACGTGTTTTAGGACCTCGTGGATTAATGCCTAACCCAAAATCAGGTACTGTAACTTTAGAAGTAGGTAAAGCCGTTTCTGAAGTAAAAGCAGGTAAAATCGACTTCAAAGTAGATCGTTACGGAATCATCCACGCTGCAGTTGGTAAAGTATCTTTCGATGCTGATAAAATTAAAGAAAATGCGAATGAGTTAATTCAAACTTTAATTAAATTAAAACCAACAGCTGCTAAAGGAACATATGTAAAAAGCATCACGCTTTCTACAACTCAATCTGTAGGTGTATCAGTAGATCCAAAAAGTGTAAACGCTTAAAATTAGTAGATTATGGCAATGACAAAACAAGATAAAGCAAATATGATAGATGAATTGCAAGCTGTATTAGCAGAAGCAAAAATCATCTACTTAGCAGATATCGACGGATTAAACGCTGTTAATACTACTGAATTAAGAAGAGCTTGCTACAAAAGCAATGTATCTTTACGCGTAGTAAAAAACACTTTATTAAAGAAAGCTATGGAGCAAATCGAAGACAAAAACTTCGAAGAGCTTTACGGATCTTTAAAAGGAAATACAGCATTAATGACTGCTGAAGTTGGTAATGCACCAGCTAAAGTAATCGATACTTTCAGAAAAAAATCTGAAAAACCTATTTTAAAAGGAGCTTGGATTGAAGATAATACATTCGTAGGTGATGACAAATTACCACAATTAGTAGCATTGAAATCTCGCGAAGAATTAATCGCAGACATCATCATGTTACTTCAATCTCCAATCAAAACTGTTGTTTCTCAATTAGAGAACAAAGAGGCTGCAAAAGCAGAAGAAGGAGCTTCAGAAGAATAAGACACACTCATATCAAATAAAAGTTTAAAAAACAAAAAGCATTAAAATGGCAGATTTAAAAAAATTAGCTGAAGAGTTAGTAAACTTAACAGTTTTAGAAGTTAATGAATTATCTACAATCTTAAAAGATGAGTACGGAATCGAACCAGCTGCTGCTGCTGTAGTTGTTGCTGCAGGTGGAGCAGGTGAAGCTGCTGAAGAGCAATCAGAATTCGACGTAATCTTAAAAGAAGCAGGTGCATCTAAATTAGCAGTTGTTAAATTAGTTAAAGAATTAACTGGAAAAGGATTAAAAGAAGCTAAAGATTTAGTAGATTCAACTCCAGCAACAGTTAAAGAAGCAGTTTCTAAAGACGAAGCTGAAGCTTTAAAGAAACAGCTAGAAGAAGCTGGTGCAGTAGTAGAATTGAAGTAATTTTTATTACTCAAAAATATAGGTTTGGACCTAACACAGGACGTGTTAGGTCTAAACCTTTTTACGCATAAAGTCATTATATAAACCAAAATTCATTCGAAATTGGCCACTAAAGCAACATTAAGCAACTCGACTGAGAAAAAAGAAAGATTGAACTTCTCTTCTGCAAAAGCAGTCGCTCAGTTCCCAGATTTCCTTGACATTCAGATCAAATCGTTTGAAGATTTTTTCCAGTTGGAAACAAGACCTGACCAACGAAAAAATGAAGGTCTTTACCGAACATTTGCTGAGAATTTTCCAATTACGGATACTCGCAATCAGTTTGTTTTAGAATTCTTAGATTATTTCGTAGATCCACCACGTTACACAATTGATGAGTGTATCGAAAGAGGATTAACGTACAGCGTACCATTGAAAGCTCGTCTTAAATTATACTGTACGGACGAAGAACACGAAGATTTCGAAACTGTAGTGCAAGACGTATACTTAGGAACAATTCCTTACATGTCTCCTTCAGGATCATTCATTATTAATGGTGCAGAGCGTGTTATTGTATCTCAATTACACCGTTCTCCTGGGGTATTCTTCGGACAATCTTTCCACGCGAATGGTACAAAATTGTACTCATCTCGTATCATTCCTTTCAAAGGATCTTGGATTGAGTTCGCAACAGACATCAACAGCGTAATGTACGCTTACATCGATCGTAAGAAAAAGTTACCATTAACTACCTTATTACGTGCTATCGGATACGAAAGAGATAAAGATATCTTAGAAATTTTCGACTTAGCAGAAGAAGTAAAAGTTAATAAAGCTAATTTAAAGAAAGTTGTAGGTCGTAAACTTGCTGCACGTGTATTAAATACATGGCACGAGGATTTCGTAGATGAAGATACAGGAGAAGTTGTATCTATCGAGCGTAATGAAATTATCTTAGACCGTGAAACAATCTTAGAGAAAGATCACATCGATCAAATCGTAGATTCTGGTGTTAAGACGATCTTATTACACAAAGAAGATATCAATTCTGCTGATTATGGAATTATCCATAATACTTTACAAAAAGACCCTACTAACACTGAAAAAGAAGCAGTAGAGTACATCTATAGACAATTACGTAACGCTGAGCCACCAGATGAGGAAACAGCAAGAGGAATTATTGACAAATTATTCTTCTCTGATCAACGTTATTCATTAGGTGAAGTAGGTCGTTACAGATTAAATAAAAAATTAGGCTTAAGCATTAGCGAGGACGTACAAGTATTGACTCGTGAAGATATCATTTCGATTATTAAATATTTAATCGAATTAATCAACTCTAAAGCAGAGGTGGATGATATTGACCACTTATCTAACCGTCGTGTAAGAACGGTAGGTGAGCAAATGGCTAGCCAATTCGGAGTAGGTTTAGCTCGTATGGCTAGAACTATCCGTGAAAGAATGAATGTTCGTGACAACGAGGTGTTTACACCAATCGATTTGATTAATGCTAAAACATTATCATCTGTTATCAACTCATTCTTCGGAACGAACCAGTTATCTCAGTTCATGGACCAAACAAATCCATTATCAGAGATTACACACAAACGTCGTTTATCAGCATTAGGACCTGGAGGTTTATCAAGAGAAAGAGCGGGATTCGAGGTACGTGACGTACACCACACTCATTACGGACGTTTATGTCCAATTGAAACTCCTGAGGGACCAAACATTGGTTTGATTTCGTCATTATGTGTATTCGCTAAAGTTAATAACTTAGGGTTCATCGAAACACCGTACAGAAAAGTAGAAGATGGAAAAGTGGACGTCGAATCAGCACCAATCTATTTAACTGCGGAAGAGGAGGAATCAAAAGTAATTGCTCAAGCCAATATCGACATGACAGACGATGGTACTATTGCTACTGAACGTGTAACTGCTCGTGAAGATGGGGATTTCCCTGTTGTAACGCCAGCAGAAGTTGATTTAATTGACGTTGCACCTAACCAGATTGCTTCTATCTCAGCATCATTAATTCCTTTCTTGGAGCATGATGACGCCAACCGTGCGTTAATGGGATCGAACATGATGCGTCAGGCAGTTCCATTATTAAAACCTCAAGCACCAATTGTAGGTACTGGATTAGAAAAACAAGTTGCAAAAGATTCAAGAATCTTAGTAAATGCAGAACGTGAAGGTACAGTAACTTATGTTGATGCTGACATTATAACAATTAAATATGATCGTTCAGAAGACGAAGAATTAGTAAGCTTCGATACTGCTGAGAAAACATATAATTTAACAAAATTCAGAAAGACGAATCAAGGAACTACAATTACGTTGAAACCAATTGTAAAAGTTGGTGATCGTGTAGAGAAAGGACAAGTTTTATCTGAAGGTTATGCAACAGAAGGAGGAGAATTAGCAATTGGTCGTAACATGGTTGTTGCCTTTATGCCTTGGCAGGGGTACAACTTCGAGGATGCTATTGTAATCTCTGAAAAAGCTGTTCGCGAAGACTGGTTTACATCTATCCACATCGATGAGTATTCATTAGATGTACGTGATACAAAATTAGGTATGGAAGAATTAACTTCAGACATTCCTAACGTTTCAGAAGAGGCTACAAAAGACTTAGACGAAAACGGTATGATCCGTATTGGAGCAGAAGTAAAACCTGGTGATATCTTGATTGGTAAGATTACTCCAAAAGGAGAATCTGATCCAACTCCAGAAGAAAAATTATTACGTGCGATCTTTGGTGACAAAGCAGGTGATGTAAAAGATGCTTCTCTTAAAGCCTCTCCATCATTACGTGGTGTTGTTATCGACAAAAAATTATTCTCACGTAGTATTAAGGATAAACGTAAACGTTCTCAAGACAAAGCTATTATTGATAGTGTAGAAGCTGAGTACGACGTTAAATTCAACGAATTAAGAGAGATTTTATTAGAGAAATTATACGTTTTATTAAACGGAAAAACTTCTCAAGGTATTTACAACGACTTGAATGAAGAAGTAATCAAGAAAGGTGTAAAATACACACAAAAAATCTTATCTAATGTTGAAGATTTCTTAAATTTAACTGGAGCAGAATCTCTTTGGACAACAGACGAGGATAAGAACGAATTAGTAAAAGAATTGTTACATAATTACAAAATTAAGTACAATGATTTACAAGGAGCACTTAACCGCGAAAGATTTACAATCTCTGTTGGAGACGAGTTACCTGCAGGTATCGTTAAATTAGCAAAAATCTACATTGCGAAAAAACGTAAACTAAGAGTAGGGGATAAAATGGCAGGACGTCACGGTAACAAAGGTATTGTTGCACGTATCGTTCGCGACGAAGATATGCCTTTCTTAGAAGACGGAACGCCAGTAAATATCGTACTTAATCCACTTGGGGTACCATCTCGTATGAATATCGGTCAGATTTATGAAACGGTATTAGGATGGGCTGGACTTAAAATGGGTCAAAAATTTGCTACACCTATCTTCGATGGTGCTGAAATCGCTGATATCGATCGCATCACAGAAGAAGCAGGTATTCCAAAACACGGTACAACATATTTATATGACGGTAATACTGGAGAACGTTTTGATCAAAAAGCTACTGTAGGGGTGATTTACATGTTGAAATTAGGACACATGGTTGACGACAAAATGCACGCGCGTTCTATCGGACCATACTCATTAATTACTCAACAACCATTAGGAGGTAAAGCACAATTCGGTGGACAACGTTTCGGAGAGATGGAGGTTTGGGCATTAGAAGCATTCGGTGCATCTAATATCTTACGCGAAATCTTAACAGTTAAGTCGGATGACGTAATTGGACGTGCGAAAACTTACGAAGCAATCGTAAAAGGAGAGCCAATGCCAGAACCTGGTATTCCAGAATCATTTAACGTATTGTTACATGAATTACAAGGTCTTGGATTAGACATAAACTTGGAAGAATAATAGGGCAACCTATTATTCTACCTTTTTCGTTATAATAATATAATTGTTAGATACATTTCTATATGTCAACAAAAAATAAAACAAGTCAATTCTCAAAAATCCGTATCGGGTTAGCTTCTCCAGAATCGATTCTTCAAGAATCTAAAGGTGAAGTTTTAAAACCTGAAACGATTAACTATAGAACGCACAAACCAGAGCGTGACGGGTTATTCTGTGAGCGTATCTTTGGACCTGTAAAAGATTACGAATGTGCCTGCGGAAAATATAAAAGAATCCGTTATAAAGGTATCGTTTGTGACCGTTGTGGGGTTGAAGTTA
This sequence comes from Empedobacter sp. UBA5987, assembly GCF_002429865.1. Lineage (NCBI taxonomy): Bacteria > Pseudomonadati > Bacteroidota > Flavobacteriia > Flavobacteriales > Weeksellaceae > Empedobacter > Empedobacter sp. UBA5987. The sequence goes on along the minus strand of NZ_DJBB01000001.1, from coordinate 25,184 downwards.
CTGAAAAGAAAGTTCGTCGTGAGCGTATTGGACACATCAATCTTGTTGTGCCAATTGCACATATTTGGTATTTCCGTTCATTACCAAACAAAATTGGTTACATCTTAGGATTACCATCTAAGAAATTAGACATGGTAATTTACTATGAAAGATATGTAGTGATTCAACCAGGTATCGCAAAAGGACCAGAAGGTGAAGAATTAAATAGATTAGATTTCTTATCAGAAGAAGAGTATTTAGATATCTTAGAAACTCTTCCAATCGAGAATCAATATCTAGAAGATACAGATCCTAATAAATTCGTTGCGAAAATGGGTGCTGAAGCATTAGAAGACCTATTATCTCGTATCAATTTAGATGAGTTATCTTACGAATTAAGACACAAAGCACACAACGAAACTTCTAAACAACGTCGTACAGAAGCGTTAAAACGTTTACAAGTTGTTGAGTCGTTACGTGAGTCAAATATGCACCACGTAAACCGTCCAGAATGGATGGTAATGCGCGTTATTCCGGTTATTCCACCAGAATTACGTCCATTAGTTCCATTAGATGGTGGTCGTTTTGCAACATCAGATTTAAATGATTTATATCGTCGTGTAATTATCCGTAACAATCGTTTGAAACGATTAATGGAAATCAAAGCGCCAGAAGTAATCTTACGTAATGAAAAACGTATGTTACAAGAAGCGGTTGATTCATTATTTGATAACACGCGTAAAGCATCTGCTGTAAAAGCTGATGGTAACCGTCCGTTAAAATCATTATCTGATTCATTAAAAGGTAAACAAGGTCGTTTCCGTCAAAACTTATTAGGTAAACGTGTAGATTATTCTGCTCGTTCTGTAATTGTTGTTGGACCAACACTTAAATTACACGAATGTGGTTTACCAAAAGATATGGCAGCTGAATTATACAAACCATTCGTAGTTCGTAAATTAATCGAGCGTGGAATTGTAAAAACAGTTAAATCGGCTAAGAAAATTATCGATAGAAAAGAGCCAGTTGTTTGGGATATTTTAGAAAATGTAATCAAAGGTCATCCAGTTTTATTAAACCGTGCCCCTACGTTACACCGTTTAGGTATCCAAGCATTCCAACCGAAATTAATCGAAGGTAAAGCAATTCGTTTACACCCATTAGTGTGTACTGCCTTCAATGCCGATTTCGATGGTGACCAGATGGCTGTTCACTTACCATTAGGACCAGAAGCTGTTTTAGAAGCACAATTATTAATGTTGGCTTCTCAAAATATTTTGAATCCTGCAAATGGATCTCCAATTACTGTACCTTCTCAGGATATGGTTTTAGGTCTTTACTACATGACGAAAATTCGTCGTACAGACCACCAATTTACAGTAAAAGGTGAAGGATTAACTTTCTATTCAGATGAAGAAGTTCAAATTGCATACAACGAAGGAGCTGTTGACTTAAACGCGCCAATTCGTGTAAAAGGAACAATTCGTGTAGGAGAGGAGTTAGTAGAAAATCAATTAATCGAAACTTCAGTAGGACGTGTGTTATTTAACCAAATCGTTCCGAAACAAGTAGGTTATATTAATGAAGTATTAACGAAAAAATCGTTACGTACAATTATTAATAAAATCATCAAGATTACAGATTTCCCTACAACGGCTGCTTTCTTGGATGATATGAAACAATTAGGATACCGTAATGCCTTCGAGGGTGGTTTATCATTCTCATTAGGAGATATCTTAATCCCAGAACAAAAGAAAGACCTTATCTCAGGTGCGATCAACCAAGTTGAGAACATTAAGATGAACTATAATATGGGTCTTATTACAAATAACGAACGTTACAACCAAGTTATTGATGTTTGGACAACAACAAACGCAACTTTAACTGAAATTGTAATGAAACGTATGACAGAAGATCAACAAGGATTTAACTCTGTATTCATGATGCTTGATTCTGGAGCGCGTGGATCTAAAGAGCAAATTCGTCAGTTATCAGGTATGCGTGGATTGATGGCTAAACCTCAAAAAGCTGGTTCTACTGGTGGGGATATCATCGAAAACCCAATTATCTCTAACTTCCGTGAAGGTCTGTCTATCTTAGAGTACTTTATTTCTTCGCACGGTGCGCGTAAAGGTCTTGCCGATACTGCCTTAAAAACTGCCGATGCTGGATACTTGACTCGTCGTTTAGTTGACGTTGCGCAAGACGTTATCGTAATGCACGAAGATTGTGGTACATTAAGAGGTTTAGAAGTATCTGCACTTAAGAAAAAAGAAGAAATCATCGAAAGTTTATCTTCTCGTGTATTAGGTCGTACTTCATTAAATGATATTTACAACCCAGATAATGGTGAATTAATCATTTCTGCTGGTAACATTATTACAGAAGATATTGGTGATGCTTTAGAAGCAGCTGGTATTGAAAATGTAGAAGTTCGTTCTCCATTAACATGTGAAGCGAAAACTGGAATTTGTGCTAAATGTTACGGACGTAACTTAGCTACAGGTAAAGGTGTTCAGAAAGGTGAATCAGTTGGTGTAGTTGCTGCACAATCTATTGGTGAGCCTGGTACACAGTTAACATTACGTACTTTCCATGTTGGGGGTACTGCGGGTAACGTTTCTGAGCAAAATACAATTAATGCTAAAGTTGATGGTACAGTTGAGTTTGATGACTTACGTACTGTTGAATCGACAGATGATGCAGGTAACAAAGTAGATACAGTTGTTTCTCGTTCTACAGAGATGAAAGTAATTGACGATTTAGGAAACGTTCGTCAACAAACTAACATCGCTTATGGTACTATCTTATCTGTTAAAAACGGAGCTAAAGTTCAAAAAGGTCAAGAGATTGCAAGTTGGGACCCTTATAACGGGGTAATCATCGCGGAATCTACTGGTAAAATCGAGTACGAACAATTAGAGCAAGGGGTAACTTTCCAAATTGAAATCGATGAGCAAACAGGATTCCAAGAAAAAGTTATTTCTGAATCACGTAATAAAAAATTAGTTCCAGCGTTAAGAGTTATCACGATTGATGGTGAAGAAAAAACATACAACTTACCAGTAGGTGCACACTTAATGGTAAATGATGGAGAAAAAATTAATGCAGGTAAAATCTTAGTTAAGATTCCTCGTAAGTCAGCTAAATCTGGCGATATTACAGGAGGTTTACCTCGTATTACAGAGTTGTTAGAGGCTCGTAATCCATCTAACCCATCAGTTGTTTGTGAAATGGATGGAGTTGTATCTTTCGGTAAAATAAAACGTGGTAACCGCGAAATCATCGTTGAATCTAAAAATGGTGAAATCCGTCGTTACTTAGTTAAATTATCAGCACAAATCTTAGTTCAAGAAAATGACTTCGTACGTGCAGGTGAGCCTTTATCAGATGGAGCAATTACACCAGAAGATATTTTAAGAATCTTAGGGCCGACAGCGGTTCAAGAATACTTAGTAAACGAGATTCAAGATGTATACCGTTTACAAGGGGTAAAAATTGATGACAAACACTTCGAAATTATCGTACGTCAAATGTTACGTAAAGTTCGTATTGTAGACTCAGGAGATTCAAGATTCTTAGAAGATAGTTTAGAGCACAAAGACGATTTCATGCAAGAAAACGATCGTTTATTTGGAATGAAAGTCGTAGAAGATGCTGGTGATTCTGACACATTAAGTCCAGGACAAATCATCACAGTTCGCGAATTACGTGACGAAAACTCTAAATTAAAACGTGAAGACAAAAACTTAGTGACAGCTCGTGAGGCTTTACCTGCAACAGCAGAAGCAGTTTTACAAGGTATTACAAGAGCGTCTTTACAAACTAAATCTTTCATGTCTGCGGCATCGTTCCAGGAAACTACAAAAGTTCTTAACGAAGCAGCTGTAGCTGGTAAAGTAGACGGTTTAGTAGGATTAAAAGAAAACGTTATTGTTGGTCACTTAATTCCTGCCGGAACTGGATTAAAAGAGTATCAAAACATCATCGTAGGATCTAACCGTGAATACGAGGAATTAATAAACGCAAAACAAGAATTATAATGTCAGAAAATCAACAAAACGAAGGATTAAACATTGAGTTAAACGAATTAGTAGCTCAAGGTGTTTATGCTACAGGAGCAATCATCAACCACTCACCATCTGAGTTCGTTGTAGATTTCGTTCAATTTTTACCAGGTGCTAGACCATCAGTAAAATCAAGAATTATTTTGTCTCCATTACAAGCAAAACAATTATCTCAATCGTTAGCAGAAAACGTAACTAACTTCGAGAAAAGCTTTGGTGAAATCAAAGAACCTCAAGTAAACAACGGTACTGCAACTTACGAAGCTTAAGAATCATTCTTAATATTTCAAAAAGTCCCTCAATCTTAGATTGGGGGATTTTTTTATGTAATCAAAACTATCAAATCATTAAAAATAATCTTATAAAAGTTAGATCAATTATTAAATTGATAATTATTTATGATATTAATGCGAATAATTTAAAAATAAAAAGCATTAATCTTTTTAACAGTATTTTTTTGAATCGAAAAAATGTTTAGATTTGTATTTAGCAAATAACACAAGAATGTCTGACTATAAATTAATTCTACCTTCTATGGGAGAAGGTGTAATGGAAGCTACTGTAACAAATTGGATCAAAAATATTGGTGATTCGATTAGTGAAGATGAATCGGTTGTAGAAATCGCAACAGATAAAGTAGATTCTGATGTTCCTTCGCCAGTTGCAGGAGTTTTAAAAGAAATCTTAGTTCCGGTAGATGGAATTGCAAAAGTAGGTGAGCCTATCGCAATTTTGTCTGTTGATGGAGTTGTAGAACAAGCTGATTCGGTAGAAGAAGTAGATACAAGTAGCGATCAGGAAATTGCAGATGCAGCAAAATCTATCGAAGCTGAAGTTGCAACAATCAAAACTGAAACGGTTATTACTTCGTCTGATGATAAATTTTATTCTCCTTTAGTAAAATCTATTGCGAAAGAAGAAGGTGTTTCTCAGGCTGAGTTAGATCAAATTTCAGGTTCTGGAAAAGACGGACGTGTAACGAAAGATGATATTTTGGATTTCGTTAAAAATAGAGGAAATCAACCAGCGAAAACAGTTGTTACGACTTCTGTTGCTGCACCAGTTGCTCAACCTCAAGCACCGCAAGTGCAATCTGCGCCAATTTCTGTTGGTGAAGGAGACGAAATTATCGAAATGGATAGAATGCGTAAAATTATTGCGCAAAATATGCTACAAGCAAAACAAATTGCTCCTCACGTAACGTCTTTCGTAGAAGTTGATATGACGAATATTGTGTTGTGGAGAGATAAAAATAAAAATGAATTTCAGAAAAAACATGGTGAGAAAATTACCTTCATGCCAATTTTTATCGAAGCTGTAGCAAAAGCAATTCAAGATTTCCCAATGATTAATGCTTCGGTTGTTGGAGATAAAATTATTAAGAAGAAAAATATCAATATTGGAATGGCGGCTGCTTTACCAAGTGGAAATTTAATTGTTCCTGTTATCAAAAATGCAGATCAATTTAATTTAGCGGGGTTAGCTTCTCAGGTTAATGATTTAGCAAATCGTGCGCGTAATAATAAATTGAAACCAGCAGAAATACAGGGAGGAACGTATACAATTACAAATATTGGTTCTTTCGGAAATACATTAGGAACGCCAATTATTCCTCAACCTCAAGTAGCTATTTTGGCTGTTGGTGCAATTGTGAAAAAACCTGCTGTTATCGAAACTCCGCAAGGAGATATGATTGCAATTCGTCATAAAATGTACTTATCTCATGCTTACGATCACCGTGTTGTGGATGGAGCTTTAGGAGGTATGTTTGTAAAACGTGTTGCCGAATATCTAGAGGCTTTCGATATGAATACGCCTGTGTAAGAGTAAAATAATACTAGATATAAAAAATCCAACTAATTTTAGTTGGATTTTTTTCGTTTAAATTTATAAGTAAGCATTACACCGCCTTTGTAAAGCAGCCACTCCCCACTTTTATTAAATGATTGCGCAGAATCATATCGTCCGAAATTAGGAGAATCTTCTTTATAATATCCTTTGTAATTTCCTTGAGAGTGTCCTCCACCAACAAAAACATCTAATCCCCAATTTTCGTTAATTTTTACTTGATATCCAATTGTAGCTCCTGTTAAAATTGCTATTCCTCGTTGGTATTTATCAGTGTTCCAATAATTCCATTTTTGAAGATCAAAGAAACCAACTCCAATGTTTGGACCTATATAAAATTTACTAAAAGATTTATCAAAGTAATATCTACCTTCACCAAAAACCATATACATTTGTAAATGATTACCTGCAAATGATTTCCATGGAGAGATAAAACCGTCAGCTTGTAAAGTTATCCTATCTGTGATTGCATGTTCAACACCAAGATTTACCATTGCAAGTGGCATTGTTAACGCATTAACTTTTATTTGTGTTTCTCTTTTTTGAGCAAAGATTGTGGCGGGAAATAACAACCAAATTAATTTATTCATTCGTAATTTTTATCAGTTTACTAGGCTAAGGTAAAAAAAGCAGTTTATTTAGATGTTAATTCAAGCTTTTTTATAACTTTACTTAACATTTAAGTACATTATGGCACCAATCATATCAATCCTAATAATATTTTTGATTTTCGGAATTTTTGTTTCGATATTCTTTGTTATTGCCGTATCTGATGCGAAAGTCAGAGAGAAAAATGAACAACATACACTGAAAAGCTTACCAGATCAGGTAGACTTAAAAGCTGTTGTACGTTACAATATTGGGCGTCCGCAAGGGAGATTTCTTAAAATGAAATCTTTTCAGGGAAGTGGTGTATTATATGTACAAGGAGATCAATTAATTTTCAAAGATATTTTGGGTAATGAAGATCATATTTTTGATTTGAAAACATGCAAATTATCTTGGGTTGAGAACAAAATAAATGGGATTACAAATGCTTTTAAAGTAGCAGATCACGAAGCTATTATCTTCTTTTATACTGATAAAGGTGTTTTTATTTTTAATACGATTGAAGAAAATGCGTCGACTTCAGATTTATATATTCGTTTGAAAGAATTGCGTAAAAGCATTAGAACTAAAAAAGCTGAGTCGGCAAGTGAATAGTTAATCCTGCTCGGAAACCGCTCATATCTTTAAAATTTTTATTTTCTCTAAACTCGAAAGAATAACCAGCATTTAACTCTACAATGCTCAAAACTGCGATACCAGCTTTTGGAGTAATTGTCCACGGAGAAACTTCAGTACGGATAACATAAAAAGCGGAGTTAAAGTTAGAGCTATATGGATCACCAGTATTGTTGCGAAAATTGAACATATATCCAGCTCCAACTTCTGGAATTACACGAAATTTATCTTTCATATAACCCAAATTTGCATTGGCGCTAAATGTCAAAATATTGTTGTTATCTTGTACTAAGAACAAATCTGTTCCAACTTTTCCATAATTTCCATTCCAATATTCATAACCAAGATTAATTGTAAAATAATCGGTTAAATTTTGTTGTGCTTTCGCTTGAAAACTAATGATAAAAACAAAGATTGCGATGAACTTTTTCATGTGATAAAATTAATGAATTATTTAGTTTTCTTCCAAAAAAATAAATTTTCGTCGTTTTTACTTTCTCTAATTCCAATTGAAAGGAATATTAATTCCAGCAGAAAATTGAAAGCCTTTTATCGGTTTGAAATTATCTTTCTCATTAATTTTAAAACCATATCCTATTCCAAATTCAACTATGGTCAAAAAAGTTAATCCAACTTTTGGAGTGATTGTATACGGTGTAAACTCGCTTTCTACAAAAGGAAAAATATATGAGCCGCCTGAGGTAAAATAGCCTGTAATACCAATTTCTGGAATGACATGAAAATTATCTCGCATATAAGCCATGTTTGCGTTGGCATCTATTCGTGGAGTGATAAATGTATCACCTAATCCAAAAGTGTAAAACAGACCTAGTTTGGCAAAGTTCCCAGATTGATTAGAATAACTTCCTGAAACGCCAAATAAGTTTTGACTGAATGCAAAAGAGGAGAATAAAAGAATGAAGATTGTACTGATTTTCCTTAAAGTCATACGTTTGGTTTTGAAATTAAACTTAGTGTAAAGATAAATAGCTACAACTTATCTTGTTGTAGCTATTTATAATGATTTATTAAAATTTAAAATCGACTCAAAATTTTAATCCATCGTGAATCCTTTTGTATAGATTCGTCCGTAATAATCTGCAAATTTAATTGATACGCGACCTTTATAATTTTTTAATATTTTTTCGATATCGTCTTGTGAACTTACATTTTTATCATTGATCGATAAGATAATAAATTCTTCTTGAACACCTGCTGCTGCTAATTTTCCTGCATTATCTAAATGTTTTACCATGACACCATAATTAATTCCGAAACTATCTTTTTGACGTTCTGTTAATGGCTCAAATTCTGCACCAAGAACTTCAGTTGGCGTTAAGTCAGATTTGCTTCTCACTTTAGTGCTTCCTTTAGCATCTTTCAATGTGATGTTGTATGTTTTCTCAGAGTTTCCACGTCTTACAGTAAGTGCAACATTGTCACCAGGACGTTTGCTACCTACGATGAATGATAACGAAGAGAAAGATGTAATTGGTTTTCCATCTACAGCTGTAATGATGTCTCCTTCTTCGATTCCAGAATCAATTGCAGATCCTTTCGCAACCAATTCAGTTACCATTACTCCATTATCGGTTTTAATGTTCTTTTTGAACTGTTTGTTATATTGTTTTACAGCATCTTCATTCGATAAATCAAAACCTTTGATACCTAAATATCCACGTTGTACAATTCCGTACGATTTAATATCCTCAACAACTTTTTTTACCAAGTTTGCAGGAACAGCAAATCCGTAACCAGAATAAGCTCCTGTTGGCGAAGAAATAGCTGTATTGATACCAATTAAATCTCCGTTTGCATTCACCAAAGCACCACCAGAGTTTCCTGGATTAATCGCTGCATCGGTTTGAATAAACGACTCGATTGGTGATTCAGAATTTTTACCTAAAATATTAATGCTACGACCTTTTGCCGAAACAATACCTGCTGTAACAGTAGATGTCAATCCAAATGGATTACCAACTGCTAACACCCAATCTCCAACATTAATCGCATCAGAATCGACAAATTTTGTGAATGGTAAACCTTTTTCGCTAATTTTCAATAAGGCAATATCTGTACTTGGATCAGTACCAACTAATTCGGCAATATAACTTTTTTGATTATTCAAAGTCACTTCAATTTTAGAAGCACCTTGTATCACGTGATTATTTGTAACAATGTAACCATCTTGTGAAATAATTACACCAGAACCCATTCCAGATGGTTGATCTTGATCTGGTTGCTGTTGTCTTCCTCTTTGTTGTTGTTCTGGTTGCCCGAAAAAGAAATCAAAAGGATCAAAGAATTGCTGTTGTTGTTGCTGTCTTTGATTCGAATAATTTTTGATACTCACAACTGTATGTACAGCTTTATTAGATGCTTGCACAAAGTTTGGCGCATCGTAATTGTAATTTCCTTTATAATCTACAAATTCAAAGTCTCCATTTTTCTGATTACTTGCATTTGTAATAAATGGATTACTTCCATTTTCGTTCATCAAATAAAAACCTCCCATAGTTGTCATAGAGCTCACTAATCCAACTAATAAGTATCCTGTATATTTTTTCATCTTTAATTATATAAGTTTTTAATGTTTTTAGATTAAATCAAATTTAAGACCAAAATTTTAACATTTCAAACCGTTTAACGCATGTTAACACTATATTATAAATCTTTTATAACATTAGTTAAGAGTGACAAAAATGTCTTTACTTTGTTTAAAATTTAAGAAGTTGAAATTAAAATTTTATAAATACCAAGGAGCTGGGAATGATTTTGTCATGATTGATGATCGAGAAAAAACGTTTCCAATCTCTACAGAATTGATTAATAGGCTATGTGATCGTAATTTTGGGATAGGAGCTGATGGTTTGATTTTGTTACAAAATGATGAAAATTCAGACTTCAGAATGGTGTATTTCAATTCGGATGGAAACGAAAGTACAATGTGCGGAAACGGAGGACGTTGTATTATTCGATTTGCAAATGATTTGGATGTGGCTAATGACAAAATGACATTTAATGCGATTGATGGTTTGCATCATGGTATCGTAGATCAAGAAGTTATTCGTTTACAGATGATTGATGTAAATGAAGTAGAAGATCACGACAAATATTTATTTATGAACACAGGTTCGCCGCATCACGTAGAATTTGTGGAAAATGTAAAAGATGTTAATGTTTATAAAAAAGGAAAAGCGATTCGCAATGGAGCGCCCTATTTTGAGAAAGGTTCTAATGTAAATTTTGTTGAAGTAATGCCAGATAAAAGTCTTACGATACGTACATATGAACGTGGAGTTGAGGACGAAACCTTGGCTTGCGGAACAGGAATTACAGCTGCTGCGATTTCTGCTTATGTTAAAAATTTGGTAGACAAAAAAGATATCAAAGTAAAAGCAATGGGAGGAGATTTATCTGTAAATTTTGAAGAAAATAATCATAACTTTGTCAATGTTTGGTTAAATGGACCAGCAGTAAAAGTTTTTGAAGGTGAAATTGAAATTTAATTCAATCCAATGAAAAAATTAAATTTAGTATTAATATTAATCTGTTCATTCGCATTTGTAGGATGTACATTTATAGACGGTTTCAAAGGAAATGTAACCAAAGATGGTTATATCTATATCTCTCGTGGAGCTAAATTTGAGCAAGTTTTAGATTCTTTAAAACCATTTTTGAAGGATGAAAAATTGTTCAAACAATATGCAGAAGATGCAGATTATCCAGCAACGATAAAATCTGGAAAATATAAAATCTCAAGCTCAGATTCTAACCGCGATATTATTGATCGTTTGCAAGGAGGAGAGCAAGAAGAAGTGAAACTTCGTATCAAAAATGAACCAACAATTTACCATTTGGCGGGATCAGTTTCCAAACAAATTGATATGGATTCTATCGAAGTTTTGACAGCTATTCGCGATTTTGTGAAAGAAAAAAACGATACAACGTTAAACGACGAAACGGTAAAGCAATATTTCATTCCAGAAACGTATTTCGTGTATTGGGGATTAACACCAGAAAAATTTGTTGATAAAATGGTAGCGCAACACGACAAAGTATGGAATGCAGAACGTTTAGCAAAAGCAAAAGCGCTTAACATGACACCTTTACAAGTTACAACATTAGCATCTATTGTTCAATTAGAATCGTCTGATAATATGGATGAACAACAAAAGGTTGCACGAGCATATATGAATCGTTTGGCGAAAGATATGCGTTTAGAGGCCGATCCAACTTCTATTTATGCGTACAAAATGGAAAATGGTTGGGATCAAAAAGTGCAACGTGTGTACAAAAAATGGACGTGGTCTTCGAATGCGTACAACACATATCGTAACAAAGGTTTACCACCAGCGCCAATTTGTTTACCAAATTTAGGAGCAATTGATGCGGTTTTATCACCAGCAAATCACGATTTTATTTTCTTTGTTGCAGATCCTAAAAAACCAGGTTACCACATTTATACCAATGATTATCAGGAACATTTGAAAAATGCTGAGAATTATAGAAATTGGTTAAAAGAGAATAATATCAAATAGTTGTATCTTTAGCTAAACCAATTTTAGCTATGTTACAATCAAATTATACAAAAAGAGAATTCCTAAAACTACTTGGTACAGGTAGTTTAGGGATTTTTTTTATGTCTTTTTATTCGTTTGATGATTTTTTGGATGATGATTTAATAATCTTGACAAAAGATGATGAAAAGTATAATCAATACAGAAAATCATTCAACAAAAGAATTGAGAAGTTTCCGAAAATTATAGCAGTTTGTAAATCCGAAACTGGAATAAAAAAAGCAATTGTATTAGCAAACGAGAAGAAACTAAAAATTGCCATTCGAAGTGGAGGACATAGTTTTGAAGGTTTTTCGAATGTTGATAACGGATTGTTGATTCATCTTGGATTGATGAACAAAATTACGTGGTTGCAAGAGAATAAAGTAAAATTACAACCAGCTTGTTTGTTGCAAGAAATTTATGCGAATTTTTTACCTAAGAAAAGAATTATTCCAGCTGGATCATGTGGAACTGTGGCTATTGGTGGTTTGACTTTGGGCGGTGGCTATGGTTTTTTTAGCCGAAAATATGGGTTGACCTGTGATAATCTGCTTCGTGTAAAAATGATCGATTACAAAGGAAATACAATCGACTCTGATAAAGATCCCGATTTACTTTGGGCGTGTAAAGGCGGCGGAAATGGAAATTTTGGCGTTGTAACGGAATTACATTTCAAAACTTATCCAGTCCCACAATCTTTCAGCGGATATCGTATGAAGTTTACAAATCTAACATCAGATAAATTTGTCAAATTAATTCGACTTTGGTTCCAAGCAACGGAAAAATTACCTAAAGAAGCTTTTTCTGCTTTTGTGTTGAATGGAAAGTTTTTGACCATTTTATTTACCAATTTTGCAGTAAATCAAACAGATTTTGAGAAAATATTTTCGAGTTTAATTCCATTATCGAATGATTATAAACCGATGAAAAATAGAAATCTGGCTGCTGCGCTCAAAAATTATTATGGCGTAACAGAGCCGATTTATTTCAAAAATTCTTCTGCTGGTTTGTACACAGGAATTGAAGATATTGAGAAAGGTTTGGAAGATATTTTTGCAAAAGTTGTCGCTTCTAAAGGAATGATTTATCAGATAAATACTTTGGGTGGAAAAATCAATGAAGTCAAAGCTTCAGATTCTGCTTATCCACATCGCGATATTAATTATTTGAGCGAGTTACAAGCGTATTGGGATTTGCCTTCGCAAGAAGAAAAGTTGACAAAATCATTTGAAGAAATACAACAATTATTAAGAAATATTGGGAATATAAAACAATACCGAAATTACCCGGATATTAATTTTCCTGATGCAAATAATGCTTATTTCGGAAATAATTTGGCTCGATTGCAGCAATTAAAAAAGAAATATGATCCAAATAATTTGTTTGATTATCCACAAGTGATTAAATAGTAAAAGCCCTTCTATAGAAGGGCTTTTACTATTTAATTCATTTATTTTAGAACTTATATCGTAAACTCACGATAAAATATCTTCCCAAAACATTTTTAGTTGTAGTCGATATGTAGTTATCATTAAATCCATTCGAAACAATTACGTTGTTTCCTAATAAATTTCCACCTGTAAGAGTCAAATAAGTTTTCTTCGCAATATTGTATCGTGCAGAAGCATTCCACTCTTTTGCTGTGTTTATTTCTACTCCATCACGGTATTGTAAGCGATAAGAGAAATCGGTCTGAACTAATAATTTACTTGTAGCGGACCAAGCAGCTTCCCCATATGGACGCCAGTTCGTAAATTTCTGTTCAGATAATGATTGATATTTACTTAGGTTTAAATTAACCCCAGCCTTTAATTCAAATTTCTTTTTGAATGTAAATGAGTTCTCTAAATTATATGTTTGATTAAAACTTTTATTGTTAACATCCTTCAAATCATCATTTTTAACAACTCCATTTTCATATTCAATATTTCGTGTAATGGTATAATAATTAGAAGTAGAAATATTACCTGTTAATCGTGCATTGTACCATTTAGCAAAACGCTTCCCAATCATGAAATATCCTGAATAAGTTTCTTGGTTATTACCAGAATTAATTAAGGTATTGAATTGATAGTTATTTACAATTGTATCGTTTCCAGAGATGATAAAATCACGGTTTAAAACAGATTGCGTTTGTATACTTTTTTCTTGTAATGTATAACTCAAATTCGCAAAAATATTAAAGAATGTGAATGAGTTAAAATGACTAAAATTAAGACTTGCTGTATGTGTCAAAGCTTGTCTTAAATTTCTATTTCCGTAGAAAATAGATTGGTAACTTTGAATGGTGTACGAATCATTAAAATCTTTTGTGTACGGATAGCTATAGCTTTGTGAATAACTTGCGCGAACACTTGTTGCATTGTTGAACTTGTATTGCAAATTCAGGTGAGGTAAAAATTTCGTTTCCGAACGATTTAATTTTTCACCATCTTGGTATTTCGATTTCTCATTAAAGAACGAAACTCCAGCTCCAGCATCTACTTGAAAGTTTCCTAATTTTTTTGTCAATGTTACATCAGCAAAAGTCTCGTTGTAATCTAAATCTGTATTACTGATTAATGAATTATCATTCATTAATTTCTGAAAATCATAGATTTTATTTTCAAAATCTTGCGTACTAAAATTTGTTCCAACCTTAATTTTAAGGTTAGATGTATTTGTCAACAAGTGATTGTAGATTCCGTATAATTGAACAGTGTTCAAAACAAAATTTTGATCTTGATTGATATTATATTGATTATTTACTTGAGATAAATTCTTGAACAAATTAAAAGACGAGAACGGATTTGCTGTTGATAAAACATTGTAATCTGGCGTATCTTTTTGATATTGATGACGGAAATATAAACCAACATTATCATCGCGTCCAACTTTACGGATGTAAGATAAAGTTTGTGATAAAGAGTAATTCTTTTGTTCAGAATTTACATTTCTAAAGCTATTTTTTTGATCGTTATAATAGCTATCAACCAATTGTTCGTTTTCGCTATCTAAATAATTAAAGTTTAAGCGATATTTAATTTGTCCTTTATCATTCGGATTATAATCTAAACGCAAACGCGACATTCCCATCAAAATATTGCTCTTATTTTGTTCCTGATCGACAGTTGTATAAGGTGTTTCGATGTTGTTGTAATAACGTTCTGATTTAGAATTGTAACGAATGTTATTTGTATTAAGTAAACCAAACCCAGAGATTTTTAGTTTCTTATTTGGTTCAACACCAAAATGCACAGCACCATTATAGGTATTCATACTCGGCGCATCATTTTTTGTCATTAAGTTTAGATTGTTCGAATTTCCTCTTAATGAATAGATACTTCCTTCAGAATTAAATTCAGAGTACCCACCAAAGAAGCTCATATAATCATCTTGATCAAAAACTTGTTTCCCGAATGTATTAAAATCATTGATTAAAGTTCCGTCCGTTTTTTCTGAGAAATAGAAAATTTTAGCTTGCGCATCTGTATGTTTGTCCGCATCTCCACCTAACGTCACATTACCAAAAGCAAGACGCTTCATATCATCTTTTAGTTCGATGTTTAACGAGAATTGTTCGTCATCTTCTTGTAAGGAAGAAGCAAAAGGATTTGATTTGAACTTAGTGTTTAATTGAATTTTAGAAACCGCATCCGAAGGTAAATTTTTGTTCAATAATTTTTCGTTACCACCCAAAACTTCACGTCCACCAACTGTTACTTGCGACATTGGTTTACCTTTGTACATTACCTTACCATTCTGAACTTCAATTCCAGGTAATTTTTTAAGAATATCTTCTAATGTTTCCTCATTTCCAACTTTGAAAGAATCTGCATCAAACTCAATTGTATCACCTTTTACTTTGATTGCTTGTTGAGCTTTTACAATTGTTTCTTTTAAAGAAATTTCTTTTCCTTGTTTAAGCTTTATTTTTTTGTTGACATTTTCAGTCAAATCAACATTTTCTACATATGTTTCGTAACCAGCTTGCTCAATTTCGATATCATATTTTTGTCCACATGGCAATTTGAATTCAAATTCACCCATGTTACTTGTAAAAACAAAACCTTTTCCTTCGTTTTTACTATCAAAAATAGAGACAGAAGCATCTGTAACAGGAATTCCAGCATCATTTGCAACAGATCCTTTCAATTTACATTCTTGTGCAAATGAGATTTGAGCAGCAGAAGTAAATAAAATTAGATAGAGTAATTTCTTCATATGTATTTTTTAGTTGATGACTCAAAATAGAGTTTTTTGTAAAACACATCTATTTATGTGTTAGAAACAGATGTGTTTTATATTTTGTTTAATGAATTATTGGGTGTCTACACCGCTATTCATCATTTCTTTCATCTTTTTCTGCATATCTTCCATAATTTTCATGAATTGATTATGCGTTACAGTTTCACCTTTTGTAGGAATGTTAACTTTTAATTCTTTATCCGAAAGTTTTAATTCTTTTAATGTGAAAATCATTGTTGTTCCTTGGTAATCAAATTGAGCTTTTACAATTAAACCAGGTAAGCCAGCTAAAGAAGTTGGTCCATCTTTTATTGGAATTTCTGGAGCAAACCAAGCCGTTACAGGAATAGAATCCATCATAACACCTTCTGCTTTTGTTGCTTTATATCCAGCAATATCAGTTTTCTCACGAGAAATTTTCCATTTGTAATCAGGAATTTGATCTTTAATCAAATATTGTTTTGTCCCCATATCAACTTCTTTGTAATACAAATTTGGAGTTACAGTAAAGTCTTTATAAGTTGGTTTATTATCGAAAGTTGCCATTTGTTGGGCAATCATTCCTCCTTGAGATTGAGCATTTCCTACTTTTTGTTCTAATACAAAAGTTGATTGTTTTGAATTACTTTTTAAGAAATAATTCATGAAAACACCCGCATCAATTTCAGCTTTTAACATTGGGCCAACTTGTGAACGATATTGTTGAGGAACTTGTGCCATTGTTTTGTCATAATCCAATTTCATTTCGCAAACATAAGTTGCATCGATATTTTGTGTTTTATTGTCTTGTGCGATAGAAACTGTAGTTGTGATAATTCCTAAGGCAAATGTTAAGATTGCTTTTTTCATAATTGTTGTATTTGTCTAATTAGTCTGCTTTTGTAGATTAATGTTACAGATGTTTTTTGAATTTATTCTAAAAAATAAAATGTCATTCAAAAAGTTAAGGATTTTCAAATGACATTTTTATCTAGCAATTTATTATTTTTTTATAATAAATACGTCGAGACATTTCCACCTTTTTTGATAAAATCTTCTTTCAATTCATCAAAAAGTTCTTGGTTAATAGCCTTTGTTGTTCCTTCTAAAATATATGTTGTATATCCCAATGCTAAAGCATCTTTTGCTGTATAATACACACAATAATCTGCTGCTAAACCGCATATGTATACACTTGTTACATTATGATCTTTCAAAAATCCATTTAGCCCTGTTGGATTCTTTTTATTCACATCAAAAAAAGCACTATACGAATCAACTTCTGGATTCATACCTTTTCGGATGATTGCACTTATTTTATTTTGCTTGATATCTTTGTGTATTTCAGCTCCTTTAGTGCCTTGTACACAATGATCTAGCCATAAAACTTGACGATTTCCACCTAATTCGATTACATCAAAAGGTTGTTTATCTGTGTGTTGAGAAGCAAAACTTTTGTGATTTGCTGGATGCCAATCTTGCGTTGCCACAACAACATCATACTTTTCTTGCAATTTGTTTATGCGTTCGATAATTTTATCTCCATCATTCACAGCCAACGAACCTCCTGGTAAAAAATCGTACTGCATATCTACGATGATTAAAGCTTTCATAGTATTTTATTTCTTAAGATTAATTTAGAATTAAATATAAGTTTTATAATATGAAATTGAACCAATTTTTATGAAAATTAATCGAATTTTAAGAAACCTTAATCTCGTTTATTTACACCAGAATTTCTCATTTCTTCGAAACGTGAGCGTTGTTCTTGCATTAATTTATCAAATTCTGCTTGCGAAATAGCACCTTTATCTTTTGGTTTTTCGATTGTTTTTGTATTTGTTGATGTTTTGATATCTGTCAAAGAAATAATTTTAGAACCTTTAAACATTCCTCTGTTAATCTCTGTTTGTACTTCTGCGATTAAACCTGGTAATCCCCAATAATTTTCTGGACCAGTTTTATATTTCAATGTTGGAATGTACCAAACTGTTGTTTGAACACTATCAATAATAGCGGTTGCTTTTTTAGCTTCATTCCCTAAAATTATTTTCGTTTCGCGTGTTAATTTCCAATCAAAATTTTGCAAAGAATCTTTCACAACATAACTTTTTCCCATCATGTTTTGTTCTTTTAAAAGCAAATGATTTGTACTATTTTTATAAATATTATCTCCATTCATCGACATCATTCGCATTCCGCCTCCACGTGGACCTCTTATTCCTTGACTTTGATCGTTTGATATTTTTTCAACCATTTTATACAAAGATTCATTTCCCAAAATAGTCAACTTAGCTTCTTGAGGCTCTTGAATATTTTTCTTGAATTGCTCTTGCATTTCTTTTGACATCGTACGTCCATTGCCACCTCTCGGAGGTTGAAACGTAAAATCGTCTGGTAAAATAATACGCGTTGTGTACGAAATTTCTACTTTTTCTTGTTGCGCAAAGGCCGAAAAACTAATTAGTAAAATAAAAACTGAAATTATTTTTTTCATTTTAAATGTGATTATAGCTCTTAGACAAGAAATAGTATAAAATGTTTAATGAAGGATGAAAATATTTTCTTTAATCCTTACTTACACCTTCAGAGCTCATCTGTTTTAGCCTTTCCATTGCTTTTTCACTCAACGCTTTATATTCTTCGTTGGTGATTGTATTTTTATCTTTTGGCTTTTCAATTGGTTTTAGATTTGGGACTTCTTTGACTTCTGTTGCACGAATAGTGCTACTTTCGATTCCTTTATTTTTTGAGTTTTTGATTTCGACTTCTAATATCAAACCAGGCAAACCATTGTAAATTCCAGGTCCATCTTTTATTGCAATACTTGGAGCATACCACGCAGTTACAGTTGTTGTGCTATCCACAATTGCGGTTGCTTTTTTGACATCAAAACCAATTAATTTCTTTGTTTCGCGTGTTAATTGCCATTTGTATTCGGTTAATTTATCTTTTATTGTATAAGTTTTGTCAAATGATTTTACACTTTTCAAATAATCTTTTGTAGTTAAATTTTTGAATAAACCATTTCCTGAATCTCCAAAACTCATCGAAACTCTCATCCCGTTTCCTCCTTGTTGATTATCTATTTTTTCGACTTTATTATAAGATGATTCGTTTTCATTGATTGTTAAGATAAAATCTTTTGGCTCTTGCATATTCTTTATCATGTCATTGTAAACATCAGTCGGAATTGTGCTTTCTTTACCATTTGTAGAAAATTTTACAGAACCTTTAAATTCTTCTGCATTTACTTTTACAATCTCTTGATAATTCACTTCAAGCTTTTGTGCAAAAGAAATAGTGGTAAGTAGAACGAAATAAGTAAATAATGTAACTATTTTTTTCATTGTAGTTTGATTTGTTCTACAATGATAGTAATATTTTTATATTCTACAATAATAGAATTAAAAATTTATATAAATTTTAAGAAATGATTTAATATTTGAAGACAGATTATTTTAAATCCTTAAAGTACTGACGTTTTTGTATGAAATACTGAAATGGCAATAATTCTTTATCCGAATAATTTTTAATTTGATGTTGTTGACGTTTTTTATACATTTTTATAAAACCAAAATAAAAATGCATATGTGATAAGAAAACAGCCCAAACATGTGGAAGTCCTTGTTTTGGTAAAAAGGCAACAGCAGCAATTCCATCCATAGAAAGACGTGTGAAAAGCATCGGAAAAAGTTTGTTTTCAGGTAGATTTTTAAGCATCATCCACAAACTATTTCGGTAATTTAGATACCATTTTTTTGGATTGGATTTATCCAAAGTTGCACCGCCCAAATGATAAACAGTTGATTCTCCACAATAATAAATTTTTCGCCCAGCATTGTTTAATCGCCAACACAAATCGATTTCTTCCATGTGTGCAAAGAATTCTTCGTCAAAACCATTTTGTTCAAAGAAATCTTTTTTTCGAATGAATAAACTAGCACCCGTAGCCCAAAAAATTTGTGTGGTATCGTTGTATTGTCCATTGTCTTTTTCTAAAGTTGAAAAAACACGTCCTCGACAAAATGGATAACCAAATTTATCAATGAAACCTCCTCCAGCACCGGCATATTCAAAATACTCTTTGTTTTTGTAGTCTAATATTTTGGGTTGAATTGCGGCGATGTCAAGATTGTTGTCAAACAATTTTTCAATTGGTTCTATCCAATTTTCAGTTACTTCGACATCCGAATTTAATAAACAGAAATATTCTGCATCAATTTTTTTTAAACCTTCGTTATAGCCTTGTGCAAAGCCATAATTTCCTTTGTTCTGAATGATTTTGACAGAAGGGAATTGAGTTGTTAACAATTCGATTGAGTTGTCAGTCGACGCATTATCAATTACATAAATTGTTGCGTTTTTAGAATTGTTAATAACCGAAGGTAAAAATTGAGGCAATAATTTTTCGCCATTCCAATTTAGGATTGCAATTGCTGTTTTCATGAATATTTAAAATTACAAATCTGCATATTTCCAACGTTTGTGGCTCCAAAGCCAATTATCTGGATGTTGTTGAATGGTTTGTTCTAAATGATGAAAAAATTGATGAACAATTTCATTTTCTTCAAATTTTTCTTGTTGAGGTTGTAGTCGAATAAAAGTTGTGTGATAATGACCGCGTTTTATTTTTTCGGTTTGACAAAAGACAACAGCCATGTCTTTGCGTCGAGCAATTTTATCAAAACCATTAAAAACAGGCGTTCTCTGATTGAGAAAATCAATAAAATAGTGAACAGCCGATTGTTTTGGACTTTGATCTGCGACAAATAAATAGGCTAATTCTCCATCATTCGGAGCTTTCATCATAAAACGCAACACGTCTTTCATGTCTAATGCTTTTGTACCAAAACGACCACGCATAGCGTTGATTTTATCGTTCCAAAAAGGGTTTCTAATTTTATGATAAACGGCTGCACTTTCTTTTGTTGGTAAATGTTTTACCGTTCCAATAAACCATTCCCAATTGAAAATATGCCCACACATCATCATGACATCTCGTTTTTCACTTTTTATTTCATTAAAAATGTCGAGATTAGAATATGTAAATCGTTTGTCCAATTCTTCTTGAGAAATAGAAAAACTTTTTAAAGTTTCAACTAAATAATCACAAAAATTTGCATAAAATTTTTTGTGAATGGTTTTGATTTCTTCTTGAGATTTTTCGGGAAAAGAGTTTTCTAAATTTGTTCTAATGACACGTCTTCTATAACCAATAACCGTGTACAACAGAAAGAACAGAAAATCCGAGAATCTGTATAAAACCGAAAGAGGTAAACGTGAAATTTGATAAATTATGAAATAAAAAATGCTATTCATTTGACAAACAAATAAGCGACAAATTTACGAATTAAATTTGTTCGTTGCTTGCCAAATTGCATCTTTCGGAACTGGAGCTACAATTGTCATTTCTTCTTTTTTGACAGGATGTTCAAATGTAATGCGATACGCATGTAAACAAATGCTTCCATCAGGATTAGAACGTTTAGCGCCGTATTTCAAATCGCCTTTGATAGGACAACCAACAGAAGAGAGTTGCGCGCGAATTTGATGCGAACGACCTGTAAATAACTTTACTTCGACACAATGAAACGAATCCAAAGCGCCTAAATAAGTGTATTCTAAAATTGCTTTTTTTGCATCAGCAGTAGGTTTAGAATAAACCGTTGTTTTATTATTTTTAGGATTTTTCTTTAGATAATGTTCTAATCTTTCGAAATCTTTAGGCGGTTTACTTTGTACAATGGCACGGTAAACTTTGTCAATATTTCGTTTCTGAAACATTTCGTTCATTCGTGTTAACGCTTTCGAAGTTTTAGCAAAAATCAACACACCAGAAGTTGGACGATCCAAACGATGCACTAACCCTAAGAAAACATTTCCAGGTTTGTTGTCACGTTGTTTTATATAGTCTTTTAGACTATCGATAAGAGGAATGTCGCCTGTTTCGTCTCCTTGTGCTAATTCACCCGCTTTTTTGTTGATGATTAACAAATGATTATCTTCGAATAAAATTTCTGGATTCATGTTATTGAGAATAAGGTTTAGACATAGGGAAAGTCAACCTAATTAATTAGAATTTATTTAATTTTTTAATGCTTTTTGAGTTTATTAATCTCAAAAATTGTAGTATTTAATTCTTCAAGAAGAAGATTTATTGTGTTTTCGTTAAAATATCCAACTTTCTGTCCATAATAAAAATGAGATTTTGTTTCGAAAGCCGAACCTTTTGCGATTTCATAATATTTAACTTTATCATTAATACTCGATTTGCCAAAACCTTCAGCAATATTTGCTGAAATACTTTCTGCAGAACGTCTTATTTGTGATGTTAATCCATAATCTTCTGTTCGAGGTAAATTTGAACTTAACTCAAAAACTTGAACAGCGATATTCATTGCTTTTATCCAAATTGGCATTTCTGTGAAATCGTGATAAGGCATGTTGTAAGTTTAAGGTTTAGACTAAGATTAAGTTTAAAAGAGGTTAAGATTGAGTTTTGCTTTGTCTTTTCCTCAATCTCAACCTTAACCTCAATTTCTAATATTGTTCATTCACATTTGGAAAGTCGCCCGATTTTACATCCGCAACATATTGTCCAATTGCTTGGTGAATTTGATCTTCTAAGTTTAAATATTTACGAACAAATTTTGGTTTGAACTCGTTGTTTAATCCCAACATATCATGTACAACTAAAACTTGACCGTCGCAACCTGCACCTGCACCAATTCCAATTGTAGGGATATTAACCGACGCAGTAACTTTAGCAGCTAAATCAGCAGGGATTTTTTCCATTACTAATGAAAAACATCCTAATTCTTCTAATAATTTAGCATCGCTAATTAATTTTTCTGCTTCCGCATCTTCTTTTGCACGCACTTTATACGAACCAAATTGGTAAATAGATTGTGGTGTAAGACCTAAGTGTCCCATAACAGGAATACCAGCATTTACGATACGACGAATAGATTCTTCAATTTCTTTTCCTCCTTCTAATTTGATTGCATGCGCACCAGATTCTTTCATAATTCGAACAGAAGATTCTAAAGCTTTTTGCGGATCAGATTGATAAGTTCCGAAAGGTAAATCAACGACAACCAAAGCGCGTTTAGCACCACGAACCACGCATTGCGCATGGTAAATCATTTGATCTAAAGTAATTGGCAAAGTTGTTTCGTGACCAGCCATTACATTAGCAGCAGAATCACCAACCAAAATAACTTCCGTTCCAGCCGCATCTACAAGCGAAGCGATTGTAAAATCGTAAGCCGTTAACATCGAAATTTTTTCTCCGGTAAATTTCATGTTACGCACAGTTTCGGTAGTGATACGTTTGATTTCTTTATTTACAGACATTACGTTTATATTTTTAACTTTTGTAAAGTTAATTTGAATATTAAAACAGAACTAATTTTGACTGAAATTTTTTCTAGTTTGACAAATGAAGAACTAGATAATTGGTTCGTTGAAAATGAAATAACAATTTTTACAATTTTATAAACGTAAATATACTTGTCTATTTGCTCATTTTTAGTAAATTGGTGTTCGAATTGAGAGAATTTTACTAAATTTGTTCTCTTAAATTAATTTTAAATAACCATAAATGAAAATAGCAATAGTGGGAACAGGCTACGTTGGTCTGTCTAACGCAATTTTATTAGCTCAGCATAATGAGGTAGTGGCGTTAGATGTTGTTCCAGAAAAGATTGCAATGCTCAATGCAAAAAAATCTCCAATTGAAGATAAAGAAATTATAGATTTTTTGCAGAATAAGGAGCTTAATTTTCTTGCGACTTTAGACAAAGAAACTGCCTATACAAATGCAGAATATGTGATTGTTGCAACGCCTACGGACTATGATCCAAAAACAAATTATTTTAATACATCAAGTGTAGAATCGGTTATAAAGGATGTTAAACAATTTAATCCGAATGCTGTAGTTATTATAAAATCGACAGTTCCAGTTGGTTTTGTTGAAGATTTAAAATCACGATTAGAATATCAAAATATTATTTTTTCTCCTGAATTTTTGAGAGAAGGAAAAGCCTTATACGACAATTTGTATCCATCAAGAATTATTATTGGTGAGCAAAGCGAAAGAGCAGAAGTTTTTGCTAATTTATTGAAAGAAGGAGCAATTAAGAAAGATATTCCGACGTTGTTTACACATTCAACCGAAGCAGAAGCAATCAAATTATTTTCGAATACTTATTTAGCATTGCGTGTCGCTTACTTTAATGAGTTAGATAGTTATGCACAAACTTTCAACTTGAATAGCAAGCAAATTATCGAAGGAGTTGGTTTGGATCCTCGTATCGGTTCGCATTACAACAATCCATCATTTGGATATGGAGGATATTGTTTGCCAAAAGATACGAAGCAATTGTTGGCGAATTATGATGCAGTTCCAAATAATATCATTCAAGCTATTGTTGATGCAAACAGAACGCGAAAAGATTTTATTGCAGATTCTATCATCGCTAAAAATCCTAAGAAAGTTGGTGTTTACCGCTTAATTATGAAATCAGGTTCGGATAATTTTAGAGCATCAGCAATTCAAGGAGTAATGAAACGTATTAAAGCAAAAGGAATTGAAGTGGTGGTTTATGAACCGGTTCTGAAAGAAGATTCTTTTTTTGGATCGAAAGTGATGAATGATTTTCAAGCTTTTAAACAAGAATGTGATGTGATTATCTCGAATCGAAATGCACCTGAATTAGCTGACGTGAAAGAGAAAGTTTATACGCGCGATTTGTTTGGAAACGATTAAAAATAACACTATAAAATACTATGAAAACTATTTTAATTACAGGTGGAGCTGGATTTATCGGTTCTCATGTTGTAAGAGAATTTATCTTAAAATATCCTGAAACGAAAATCATCAACCTTGATGCGTTGACATATGCGGGAAATTTAGAGAATTTGAAAGATATTGAAATGTGTTTAGAATTATTAATTAAAGGTGGTGCTGATAATCTACCTTTAAAAATGAAAGCTCATAAACTTATTGGCGACTATAAAGATTATTGGGAATGTCACATTAATTCTGATTTACTTCTTATTTGGTTTCAGTTTGATGAAGATAAAAAAGAAATTCATTTAACAAGAATAGGATCTCATTCTGATCTTTTCAAATAAAGCCTTAGTAATTTTATACTAAGGCTTTATTTTTGTCTGCTTTGGATATGCAGTTACAACGGTAAAATGCGCCTTTCCGAGCGTTTTTAAATATAAAATTACTTATTCAAAACGGCACTTGTTCAAGTTCAATGTTTTTGTAATCTCCCCCTTGTTA